>NZ_VHLB01000054.1:0-61498 GCF_006547365.1 Myxococcus sp. AB056
CAACCGGTGATTGAGGGCGGAGGGCGCGGCGGCGAGGGTGAGGGGCAATCCGGCGCGGGCGAGGGGCAATCCAACTCGGGCCAGCGGGGGCATGCGAGCCGGGGCGTGCGGAAGGGCGCGGGTGTGTCACGTGGTGGCGGAAGCCAACCGCTCGTTTTTGGTGACGAGGCGGAGATGAACCCGGAGCGGCTTGCTTTCGAGCCGTTGCCTCCCGGGCAGGGGGGCGACGAGGGCGAGGAACTCTGGGGGCTCCGGGCCGCGGACCCTCGGCGGCGCGCGGGCTCGGCCGGGCCTGGCGGCGCGCAGGGCACCCAGGCGCGGGGGGAGGCGACGGCGGGGCCCGGTGCGGCGCCGCTGCTTCCCCGCAACCGGGACATGGTGAGGCGGTACTTTGGTGGCGAGTCGTCTGGAAGGGGGCAATGACGTGGCAGCGGAGCTTCTCAGTCCCGCCGAGGCACAGGGAGCGGCGGAGGTGGCGGCCCGGCTCAAGGACGGGCTGAACACCGTCATGCTGGACCAGGAATCCGTCGTCGAGCAGGTGGTGGTGGCGGTGCTCGCGCGCGGGCACGTCCTGTTGGAGGGCCTGCCTGGCCTGGGCAAGACGGAGCTGTGCAAGGCGCTGGCGCGGCTGCTGTCGCTGCCCTTCCGCCGCATCCAATTCACTCCCGACCTGCTGCCCGGCGACATCACGGGTACCTACGTGCTGGAAGGCGATGGCCGCCGCGACTTCGTCTTCCGCGAGGGCCCGCTCTTCGCCAGCCTGGTGCTGGCGGACGAAATCAACCGCTCCAGCCCGAAGACGCAGTCCGCGCTGCTGGAGGCCATGCAGGAGCGCAGCGTCACCGTGCTGGGGCAGACGCGTCCGTTGCCGGACCCCTTCTTCGTGCTCGCCACGCAGAACCCCATCGAGCTGGAGGGCACCTATCCGTTGCCCGAGGCGCAGCTCGACCGGTTCCTCTTCCGCATCCAAGTGCCCCCCGTGGGAGCGAAGACGCTGCGCGCGCTGCTCACCACGCGCGTGCGTGGCGCGCCGCCGGAGCTGTCGCCGGTGCTGGACGCGGAGGGCCTGGGCCGCCTCTTCGCCGCCGCGGACCGCGTGCACCTGCCGGGCCCCGTGGCGGACTTCATCGGCCGGTTGGTGGAAGCCTCAGACCCACGCCAACCGTCGGCGCCCGACGCCGTGCGCCGCTTCGTCCGTTATGGCGCCAGTCCTCGCGCGGCGCTCGCGCTCGCCGCCGCCGGGCGCGCGCTGGCGTTGCTGCGAGGCAGGCCCAACGTGGGCTTCGATGACGTGGTGGCCGCCGCGCCTTCCGCCCTCAATCACCGGTTGGTGCTCGCCTACGAGGCCTCGCTGGAGAAGGTCAGCGCGGCGGACGTGGTGCGCGCGCTGCTCCAGGCCGTCCCCGAGGTGCCGCGTGCGTAGCGCGGTACTGACCGCGAGTGTCCTGCTCTGCGCCCTGGGCGGCTCACGGGCCTTCGCCACATCGCTCGCGGACGAGGCCGCGCCCACGGGCTACGGGTATCGCGATGCTTCTGGAACCATTGAGACGCGGATCCACGGCGACCTGCGCGTCTCCATCCGGACCAGCGCGCTGAAGCCGGAGCGCGGCTACACCCCCATCGATGTCGTGCTCCAGAACACGGGGCTCGTGCCCCTCCAGGTCCGTCTGACCTTCCAGGGACATTCGAACTCGGGGCCGCGAACCTCCGAGCGCTCCGTGGAGGTGCCGCCGCAACGGCGGCTCGTCACCTGGCTGCCGGTGCCAGCGACAGTTCAGGCGGGGAGCATCCAGGTGGAGTCGCCCGGCCTGTCTCCGCTGACGCTCCCTGCCCACACCCCCGTCTATGTGGAGCGTTCCACGGGAGGGACGGTGTTGGTGCTGGGGACGCTCAAGGACTTCGACGACACGTCGGGGGTGCCTCGGGTGGAGGCGACCGGCAGCCCGCTGTTCTCCGTGCGCACCGTTGACCCGCGCGATGCGCCCAGGGAGCTGTCTTCCTACGTGGGCTACTCCGTGGTGATGGTGCCGGGAGACCTGGCTTCCGTGCCCGCGGACGTCTGGGCCGTGCTGGAGTCCTACGTCCTCTCGGGAGGACGGCTCGTCCTGCCGCAGGTGTCGAGCAGCCTGACGGAGCATCTGCCGCTGTTCACCGCGGAAGGCTCCAGGGATGCCGTGCCGTATGGCTTCGGGCGGGTGCGGCTGTGTGGCGCCGTGCTCGAATGCGGACAGGCCTTGAACGCGATGCTGGGGGAGTTCATCCCAGGGCCCGTGAATCCCGCGGGGGCCGCGCCTCGGTGGGAGCGAAGCAACCTGCTCGCCGGGGGCATCACGCCGCTGCTGGACCATGCCAACACGCCCGTGGGGCGGTTCCTGCTGCTCATCTTCGCCTTCGTGCTGGCGGTGGGGCCGGGCGGGTTGCTGCTGGCGCGGCGCCGAGGGCCGGTGGCGGTGCTCGTGGCGGTGCCCCTGGTGTCGGTCCTCACCTGTGTGGCGCTCGTGACCTGGTCGGTGCTCGTGGATGGTTTCGCCGTGCACTCCGCGCGCTACAGCCTCACGTGGCTGGACGCGGAGCGCTCGCGCGCGGTGACGCTCGGCGTCTCCGCCTGGTACGCCAACGTGTCTTCGGGGCCGGTGCGCTTCCCGGCGACGAGCGCGCTGCTGGCACCGGACAACGCCGACGAGATGCTGGCGGACCTGGACTGGACGAATGGCCTGACGGTGACGAATGGCTTCCTGCCGCCACGGACCTACCGTGAGTGGGGCGAGGTGGCCGTGCTGCCTTCTCGCGCGCGGCTCGTCGTCCGGCGGGACGGGGGCACCGTCCGCGTCCAGAACGCGCTGGGGGCGCGGCTGGTGCAGGGCTACGTCCGAGTGGGGAGCCAGAGCTACGCGTTGCCCGCGCTGGAGGATGGCGCGGAAGGGACGCTGGGCGAACCGCTGCCCGCGGGCGCGACGCCGGTGAACCAGTTGGTGTCCAGCGTGGGGGAACCGTCGCTCGCCGAGGGGCGACTGTCAGGAGGCGAGGTGAACTTCCGCGCTCCGCTTCCGGAGGGTGGCTTCATCGCGCGCCTGGAGGGCTTGGGGCCGGCGCCCTCGTCCGCCGTTGACGTGGAGCTGGAGGCCGGCATCCACCTGGTGCGAGGCCAGTCGGAAGGGGGGCGGCCATGAGCCTGCTGGAGGTGAAGGGACTGCGGCGCGACTACGGGGCGCTGCGCGCGGTGGATGACGTGTCGTTCTCCCTGGAGGCCGGCAGCATCCTGGGCTTCATCGGGCCCAACGGCGCGGGCAAGAGCACCACGCTGCGCATCCTGGCCACGCTGGATGTGCCCACGTCGGGTGAGGTGCTTCTGGACGGACACTCGTTGGTGGATGCGCCGGACCGGGCGCGTCCGCTCATCGGCTACATGCCAGACCGGTACGGCACCTATGACGACGTCACCGTCTTCGAGTTCCTGGACTTCTTCGCGCGCGCCTACGGACTGAAGGGCGCGGCGCGCCGGCAGCGGGTGGAGTCGGTGATGGCGTTCACCGGACTCACGCCCCTGGCGGACCGGCTCACCACCGCGTTGTCCAAGGGCATGCGGCAGCGCGTGGCGCTGGGGCGCACGCTGCTGCACGACCCGTCGCTGCTGCTGCTGGACGAGCCCGCGGACGGGTTGGACCCGCGCGCCCGTATCGAGCTGCGCGAGCTGCTGCGCGCCCTGGCGGACCAGGGCAAGGCGGTCATCATCTCCAGCCACATCCTCACGGAGCTGGCGGAGATCTGCGACACCTGCGCCATCATCGAGCAGGGGCGTCTACTGGCCACCGGGAAGGTGGCGGACCTGCTCCAGCAGCAGGAGGTGGGCGCGGCGGCGACGCCCGAGCTGACGGTGCGGCTGGCCGTGGGCGACGTGGGCAACGCCGTCTGGGAGCGCGCGGAGCGGGTGCTCCTCGAGCAGCCGCGCGTGAAGCGTGTGGCGCGGGAGGGCGAGGCGCTGCGCGTGCGCCTGGAGCTGGATGCGGGCGCGGGCCCCGCGCAGGTGGACGCGGCGGCGGCGGTGCTGCTGGCGGCGCTGGTGGCCGCGGGGCTCCCCGTGTGCGCCTTCAGCGCGCGGGAGCGGAACCTCGAGGATGCCTTCATGACGGTGACGAAGGGGAGGGTGGCGTGAGCGCGCCCATGGATACGGCGATGAGCCCTCCGGCCCCGGAGCCGATGGCTTCGGGTGGTGGCCAGGTCGCGGGCGCGGAGCCCTGGTCGCAGCGGTGGGGGGACCGGCTCAACCCGCTGGTGGTGAAGGAGCTCCGCCAGGGACTGCGCACGCGCGTCTTCTGGGTGTGCTTCGGGTTGATGCTGCTGGCGTGCCTGGCGGTGGCGCTGGTGGCCTACGTGGACACGCGCGAGGGCGCCTACTCGCGGCGCGGCCAGGGTTACTTCTTCTCCTTCTTCGTCTGCCTGGGCGTCGCGCACTTCTTCGTCATCCCGTACAGCGCCTACCGCTCGTTGGCGCGTGAGCGCGAGGACGAGACGTGGGTGTTGCTGGTGCTCACCGGCCTGGGGCCGCGCCGCATCCTCCGGGGCAAGGTGGCGTCGTTCCTCGTGCAGGCGGCCCTGTATGCCTCCGCGGCGGGGCCCTTCCTCCTCTTCAGCTACTTCCTCAATGGCATCACGCTGCCCACGATTCTGGTGGTGCTGGCGCTGGGCGGCGCGTGGCTCGTCTTCCTCACGGTGGCCAGCGTGTGCGCGGCGACGCTGGCCGACGGCCGCATGGGGCGTGCCTTCGTCCACTTCGGCTTGCTGGGCGCACTGGGCCTGGCGCTGGTGCAGGGCCTGGGCGCGGCCTACGCGATATCGGAGATGGGAGACCGGTTCCTGAATGATGTGGAGTTCCTCTATCTGGTGGGCATTGCGCTGATGCTGATGCTCATGGACGGCTGGCTGCTCTTCGAGGCCGCCGCATCCCGGCTGTCCCTGCCCACGGAGGACTACACGCGGGGGCCGCGTCGCGCGGTGGGAGTGCAGGTGCTGGTGGGCATGCTCGCCGGCTTTGCCATCTGGTGGCTGACGGGGCGTAAGCACAGTGTTCCGGAGATGTTCGCGCTCCTGGGCGGCGTCCACCTGCTGGGCGTGGGCATGTTCGTGGTCGCGGACGTGGATGGTCAGGCGCGTCCGCTGCGCGCGACCACCCGGCCCTGGTCCGTGCTGCGGCCCGGCGCGCTGCGGGGCTTTCGCTGGATGGTGTTCCTGCTGGGGGCCTGGAGCGCGCTGTTCTGGGGCTTGCAGGTGGGGTCCTCGGACCTGCCGCTGAAGGGCCTCTCCCTGCGGATGGCCACCCTGGCGTTGCCGGCATATGGCGTGCTCTTCCTGTCGCTGGCGGTGTGGCTGGGGCGGAAGGTGCGCCCGGACCGGCTGGCCACGCCCGTGGCGGTGCGCTTGATGTTCGTGGCTTCCGTGGCGCTGGCCTCGGCGCTGCCTCCGTTGGTGGCGGTGTTGATGGGATTCGATGGGGATGACCCCATCCTCAACCTCTTCAACCCCGTGGTGGGCATCGCGAACTTCGCCACGTATGACTACGGGGCGTCCGGGCCGAAGATGTCCTGGGACTTGCTGGGCGCGGTCGTGGGCCTGGCGCTGGTGGCCGCCTTCGGGACGGACCGGATGCTCGTGGCGCGTGAGCGGCGGGCCCACACGTCGTGAGCGAGCGGATGGACGCAGCCTCCGTCGCGCGGCTTGTTCCGGGGCTGGCCCTGGCGCTGCCCAGGGGGCCCCACCGGGGGCTCGTGGGGGAGGTCCGTGCCACGTCCGCGGGCAGCGCGCTGGAGCTGCATGACTTCCGTGCGTACCAGCCCGGGGATGACCTGCGGCAGGTGGACTGGAACGCGGTGGCGCGCACGGGAGAGCTCGTGCTGCGCATCCGCCAGGACGAGGTGTCGCCGCGCGTGGAGGTGGTGCTGGATGGTTCGCGCTCCATGGCGCTGTCCCCGCGCAAGGCCGCGTGCGCGCGGGAGGTGGCGCTGCTGACGGCGGAGGTGGCGGCGCGGCAGGGACTGTCGCCCACGTTGCTGGTGGCCGGTGCTCGGCCGGAGCGTGCTCAGGGACAGGCGTGCCGTGCGGCCTTGGAAGCGGCGGACTTCGACGCGCGGGACGGGCTGCCGGAGTCGCTGGGGCGCCTGCCGCCGCTGCGGCCGTGCGGGCTGCGCGTGGTGGTGAGTGACTTCCTCTTCGAAGCGGACTTGCCGGCGCTGTGCGCGCGGTTGGCGCGTGGCGCGTCGGGCCTCTTCCTGGCGCAGGTGCTGGACGCGGAGGACCTGGACCCCGCGGGTGGAGATGGTGCCCGGCTGGTGGATTCGGAGAGCGGCGCGGCGCTGGAAGAATTGCTGACGGACGAGGTGCTGGCCGCGTACACGCGCCGCTTCGCGGAGCACCAGCGCGGCTTGAGGGGCGCGGCCTTGCGTGCTCGCGGAGCGCTGCTCACCGCTCGGGCTCAGGACGGGCTGGGCGCGTTGGTCGCGGGGCCGCTGCGGCCTCTGTTCCTCGCGGCGGGTGCGTCGTGAGGGAGCGCGGGGTGGCGGGCATGGAGCGCGTCGCGGGAGGTGACGCGTGAGCTTCGGCTTCCCGTGGGGGCTGCTGGCGCTGGGCGCGCTCGTGCCGCTGGTGGCGGCGTACTTCCTGCGGCGCCGGCAGAAGCCGGTGGTGGTGAGCGCGCTCTTCCTGTGGCGCAGGCCCAGTCCCCGCGCCGAGGCGGGGCCTCGCTGGGAGCGCTTCACGCGGGAGGCGTCGCTGCTGCTGGAGGTGCTGGCGGTGGTGGCCGCCGCGCTCTTCCTGGCGGACGTGCGGTGGGGAGATTCGGCGCGGGTCCGGCACCTGGTGCTGGTGGTGGACGGGAGCCTGTCCATGTCCGCGCGTGGGCCGAACGGTGTGACGGTGTTGGAGCAGGTGCGGCGCGAGGCGGCGGCGCGCGTGGAGTCGGAGGAGGCGACGCAGGTGACGCTGCTGGCCAGTGGCGGCACGCCGCGCATGCTCGCGGGGCCAGAGGCGGAGCCTTCTCGGGCGTTGGCCGCGCTGGAGTCCTTCCAGGCGCAGGGCGCGGACCATGACCCGATGCCCACACTCATCTGGGCGCAGGAATTGGCGGGGGCGGGACGGCGCGTGGCCTTCTTCACGGACGTTCCTCCGGTGAACGCGGCCCTGGTGCCCGCGTCCGTGCGGTGGACGGCGCTGGGGACCGCGCGAGGTAACGTGGCGCTGGTCTCCGCGCAGCGGCGTGATGAGGGGCCCACGGCCACGGTGACGCTGAGGGTGGCGCGTTTCGGGGAGGCGCCGGAGGAGGTGGACGTTCGGGTCCGCGCGTTGCCAGGGGCCGGTGCGAAGGCCGGCACGGAGCGGGTGGAACGCGTGCAGCTTCCGGAGGAGGGCACCGCGACGGTCCGGCTGACGTTCCAGGAAGCGGGCGATGTGGAGGTATCGCTTCCAGATGACGCGTTGCCCGAGGACGGCCAGGTGCGGCTGCCGCCCACGCCCATGCGGCCCATCGCGGTGGAGTTGGCTCAGGGATTGGGCGCTCCCGAGCAGACCGCACTGGAGCGGTTCCTCGCGGTATCGCCGGAGGTGGCGCGCGGAGCGGAGGGCTCGGCGACGGACGTGGTGTTGGTGCTGGGCCCGCCGGGGACGGATGCGCGGGTGACGGTGGGGGCGGGCGGCGCGCCGCGCACGTTCGTGGGGCCGTTCTTCTCCGAGAAGGGGCATCCGCTGCTGGATGACGTGCAGCTGGCGGGCGTGCGGTGGACGGCAGGGGACAATCCGCCTGGAAAGCCACTGGTGAGCGCCGGGGACGCGGTGCTGGTGTCCGAGGAGGCGGACGGCCGGGTTCACGTCAACGTGGACCTGTCGCGTTCGAACGTGCAGCGCGTGTCCGCGTGGCCGGTGCTGCTGAGCAATCTAGTGCGAGAGGCCCGCCGCACGCGGGAGGGTTTTCCTCGGCGGCAGCTGATGCTGGGCGAGCCGCTGCCGGTGGTGACCCTCGCAGGGGCGCGTTACTCGCTCGTGGGGCCGGGGGGCCGCCGGCCGGTGTTTGGCGCGGGCGAGGTGACGCTGTCGCCTCCCACCGGGCCGGGGGCCTATTCGCTGGAGCGTGACGGCGACGTGGTGGACACGGCGCAGGTGTTGGCACTGGACGCCCGGGAGTCGGACCTGCGTGAGCGCGGACGCGCGGAGGTGCCGGCACGTGAGGCCGGCGACGACGACGCGGGAGGCAGCGCGCCGGGCCGGGCTCGATGGCCTCTGGTTCTTCTACTCGCCGCGCTGGTGGCGGACTTCTACCTCACGCGGCGAGAGACGCCGGGCGCTTCAGGAGCGAGTGCGCCAAGTACCGGGGGCGCGTCATGAGCGCGTCGGAATCGCAAAGCACGGGCCGATGTGCCAGCAGGACGGCAGGTGCCGTGAATATCCGGGCGTTCAGTCGCTCCCACTTCAAGGCCTCATGGCTGCTCATCGGTGGTGCCTGGATTGCCGCATGCTCCAGTCCGAACCCGAACGTGAGGGCCCGTCGGTTGCCCTCTGGCGGCATCGCGGTGAAGGGGCCCCTGGCAGGGCCTTTCGAGACCGAGCAGGAGCTTGCGCAGAACGCATGTTCCATCATGACCCGTCAGCCCGGTGCATCCGCGGGGATGTACGGTACGGAGTACTGCGCTCTCGGGTACTACTCAGGCGAGGGAAAGGGATACTTCCTGAGCTACCTGTCCGAGTTGAGGTCACGCTTGGACAGTGGAAGGAAGAGCTGCCTGATTCCGTCGGCGCTCGACGATGAAGCGCATGGTGATGCGGTGGTCTTCTGGGCGCCGCACACGCATCCGCACAATCGCGAGTTCTCGCGAGTCGACCTCAAGACGCATCTGCGCTGGCTGCCGACGCGCGTGGCGGAGAAAGGCACGGGTAGGACCTTTCCCAAGTCCATCCTGCTCCTCTACCGGGAGAAGACAGGCGAGTGCCGGGTGTATCGGTATGAGCTTCCGTCAAAAGGTGTCTTCGCGCTCCGCGACGGAGCGTGGGTACCGATTGGCCGAGTCTACGATGACGAAGGAAACGTCGAGATGCTCGACGGGATGGGGTGGCTGCCATGAGGTGCTGTCACGATGGGGGAGCCTCCCTGCGACGGGCGTTGACCTGGGTCCCACTTCTGGGCCTCTGCGGATGTTCCGCGCTGGGCATCTACCGATTCGACAAGCCGGAGAGAGCTCCTGCGAATGAGTCGGTGACGATTCCGAGCCAGATTGAGGGTGGCGTGGCGCTGACCGGACCCATGATGGCGGCCCTCAAGGTCGCCATGGATGATTTTCGTCCACCCTGGGTTACGGCGGAGAAGCAGGAGCACCTGGAGGAGAAGTGCCTCGCGGATTGGCGATACATCGACGCTCGTGTGGTCCAGGCGAATGACGACCTGTTCTATGTGACGTTCTCCCCCAACTTGAGCGCGTGTGGCCCTGGCCTTGTTCTTCTCGACGGTGGCGTCGTCTACGCTATCGACGGGAAGGGCCGCATCCTCGCGGAAGGAGAGTGACGGTCGCATGACCTT
The DNA here is from genome assembly GCF_006547365.1 of Myxococcus sp. AB056. Classification (NCBI taxonomy): domain Bacteria; kingdom Pseudomonadati; phylum Myxococcota; class Myxococcia; order Myxococcales; family Myxococcaceae; genus Myxococcus; species Myxococcus sp. AB056. Next base: position 9,554 of record NZ_VHLB01000054.1, read on the forward strand.
CTCCCTCCCGCAGGCGTGGGTGCTGCTGCTGCCGCTGGGCCTCTTCCTCTGGAAGTACGGCCGCCGGCCGGGCCCGCCCATGTGGCTGCGCGCCGCGCTGCTGGTGCTCGTCGTCGGCGCGCTCTCGGGCCCCGAGCTGCGATGGGCCGATGCCGGCAGTGACGTCGTCGTGGTGGTGGACCGCTCCGCGTCCATGCCTCGCGACGTGGACCGCACGGCCCAGGAACTCATCACCCTCCTGGAGTCGCAGCGCCGTCCCGGGGACCGCGTGGGGGTCATCACCTTCGGCCGGGAAGCGCGCGTCGAGCAGCCCCTCTCCACCGTCGGAGGCTTTGGCGGTTTCACGCGCCCCGTGGACGCGGAGGCTTCCGACCTGTCCGCCGCGTTGGATGCCGCGAGCGCCCTCATCCCCGACGAGCGCACCGGCCGCGTGCTGGTGCTGTCCGATGGCCGCGCCACGGGCGTGGATGCGCGCGGCGCCGCGCGGCGACTGGCGGCCCGGGGCCTCGCCGTGGACTGGCGCCACATCGCTCGCCCCGAACCGCCGCTTGATGTGGCCGTCGTCTCCGTGGACGTCCCGGCCGCCGTCTCCGAGCGCGAGCCCTTTCAGTTCTCCGCCGTGGTGCATGCCTCCGCCGCCGTCACTGGCACCGTCCGGCTGGAGCGCAATGGCCGCGTGCTCCTCCAGGGGCCCTTCGACTTCCAGCCGGGCCCCAACGTGCTGCCGCTGCGCGACCTGGTCGAGGAGCCCGGCCTGGTCCGTTACCGGCTCTCCGTGGCCGCTCCCGGTGACGGCGTCGTGGAGAACGACCAGGGCGTCGCCGTGCTACGCGTGGAGGGTCCGCCCCGGGTGTTGCTGCTCACGAACCAGTCCCGGGGCACGCTCGCGCAGTCGCTCGCCGCTTCGGGGTTGCAACTCGACGTGCGCACGCCGTTCCGCCTCACATTGGATGACCTGGATGGCGTGGGCACCGTGGTGCTGGAGAACGTGGACGCCAATGCGCTCGGCGAGCCGGGGCTCAACGCGCTGGCGGCCTACGTCGAGCAGGCCGGAGGCGGGCTGGTGATGACCGGCGGACGCAACAGCTTCGGCGAGGGCGGCTTCCGTCGCTCGCCCGTGGAGCCGCTGCTCCCGGTGTCCCTGGAGATGCGCGAGGAGCAGCGCCGCGCGTCCCTGGCGCTGAGCGTGTTGATGGATGCCTCCTGCTCCATGGGGATGACCGTCCCGGATGGGCGGACGAAGATGGAGCTGGCCGCCGAGGGCGTCGTGGCCGCGCTGACGCTGCTCAACCCCAAGGACGAGGTCTCCGTGCACATGGTGGACACGGCGGCCCATGAAATCTTCCCGCTCAGCCCGGTGGAGGCCGGGTTGCCCCTGGATGCCGTCGCGCGCGGATTCAGCGGTGGGGGGGGCATCTACGTGGGCGAGGCGCTCCGCGCCGGCCGCACGGAAATCCTCCGCAGCGAGAAGCCCACGCGCCACGTCCTCCTGTTCTCCGACGCAGCGGACTCCGAGGAGCCCGATGACTACCAGCGCACGCTGGCCCACTTGCGCGAGCAGGAAGTGACGGTGTCCGTCATCGGGCTGGGCGTGCCCTCGGACCCGGACGCGGACCTGCTCCGGGAAGTGGCCCACCGGGGCGGTGGGCGCGTCTACTTCGCCGAGGATGCGATGAGCCTGCCGCGCATCTTCAGCCAGGAGACGCTCACGGTGGCGCGCGCCACCTTCGTGGATGAGCCCGCGTCGCTGGAAGGCGCGCCGGACTTGCCGCTGCTCGGCCGGCTGTCCGCGGAGGGGCTGCCCCAGGTGGGCGGTTACAACCTCACCTACCTCAAGCCCCGCGCCAACGTGGCGTTGCGCACCCTGGACACGAATGGCGCGCCCATCCTGGCGATGTGGCCGCGAGGCGCGGGACGCACGGTGGCCTTCACCGCGGAGGTGGACGGGCCGTACACCGGCGAGCTGCGAACGTGGTCCTCCCTGCGCGCGGCCCTGGAGGGGATGGTGCGCTGGACGCTGGCGGGCGCGGCGCCCGTCGGGGACGCGGTGGTGCGGACCGAGCGGAGGGGGCACCTGCTGCGCGTGACGCTGGACCTGCCTCCCGGCGAGGCGCTGCCCGGTGCGGCACCGACGATGGTGCTCCTGCCCGGCGACGGACGCGCCGCGCCGGTGGAGCGTCCGATGCGGTGGGAGGATGAAGACCGGCTCGTCGCCGAGTACCCGCTGGAGGGCAGTGGAACGTGGCACCCGGTAGTACGGCTGGGCGCGAAGGTGCTCCGCGCGCCGCCCGTCACGCTCCCCTACGCGCCGGAGTTCGAGCCCGGCTCCACGAAGGCGGGACTGGAGCTGCTGCGCGCCATCGCGGCGGTAGGAGGCGGCGTGGAGCGCTTGTCCATGACGGGCCTCTTCATGGAGGCCCCGGAGTCGCTGGGCCGCGTGGCCCTGGCGCCGTGGTTGGTGGCCCTGGCGCTGGCCCTGCTGCTGGCGGAGGTGGCCGTGCGCCGCTTCCTCTCCGCGCCACGGCTGCGTGCGCCGCGGACCCGCGAGCGTTCCGTGTCCATCCCCGCGGCACCCACGGCGCCGTCGTCCACTCCGGCAACACGGACAACCCCGACGTCGGCTCCGCCGGCCCGCGAGGGCGACGCGGTGCCGGCGCCAGCGAAGCCGGCCGAGGGCAGCGTGGACTCCGCGCTGGATGCCGCGCGAGCCCGGGCCCGCCGACGGCTGGACCGTTGAGACGAAGGCGTTGGTAGAGGTGCGGGCCGCCCCGGACAGGAAGGGGCTGGCGCGGAGGAGGGCGACTGTCCGCGGTGGGTACGAGTCGCCCCGAACGAGATGGGGGGATCGGAGATGTGGGGCGACCCGCGCCCTGCGAGACTCACAGGGCGAATGAGTGGATACACGAACAGTGTACGCTTTGCAACACGGGTCTAAAATTATCCGTGAGCGGAATGTGGTGCGGTAGCGCACGTCCTGGTCGGCCCGGGGTGTTGGGCACCAGGCAGCCGACGCGCGTGGCTCCCACCATTCAACATCCGTAACCGTTCGCCGGCTCATGCTGCGTGCGCGGGCTGAGGTGTCTCCGCGCGAGGAAGCAGCGAGGGTGGCGGCAGGCCCCGGCGGTGCGTGCGCAGCGTGCCCGTCAGGAAGTCCAGCACGCCCCGCTCTTGCAACTTGAGCGTGGTGACCGCGGTGAAAATGCGCTCGACGAAGCGGCTGCCCTCGGGGCCTTGCGTCCTGAATGACGTCTTGCGGTACATGACGGCGTGGCGGATGCTCTGCTCGCCGAAGCTATTCGTCGGCTCGATGCCAAGCACGTCGACAAATGTCCAGAGGCACTCCTCCAGTTGGAGGAACTCTCGTGCCATGCTCGCCGTCTTCTTCTCCGCGCGCACCTCGGCCTGACGCAGCAGTCGGCCCACTGTGCGTCGCACCTTCTCCATACGCTGCTCGAAATCCTCTTGAGCCATAGTGCCGTCGCGCACCGGGTGCCACCACTTGAAGAAGCGGTGGCGCTCGCGCATCAACGTATCCGCTGCACGAGCCCCGTCTTCGGTAGGCCCTGGCGAACGTTCAAGCTGATGGGGTGAACGGGACGCTTTCAGCGCGGCGACGACTGCTCTTCGGACGAGGCCAGAGCCGGCTCCGGGACGGTGAGTTCGCCCACCTCGGCGTCGAGTTCGGCGGGGAGGTGGCGAGCGCGCGTGGCGGCCCAGTACTTGGGAGCGAGTTTGAGGTAGCGCTCGCGGGGGCAGTGGGCCAGCACGCGCAGGACGTCGCGCAGGTAGGCCTTGGGCTCGAGTGCGTGCAGCCTCGCGGTGGCGATGAGGGTGAAGAGGTGGCCGGCGCGCTCGGCATGGTCATCGCTACCGACGAAGAGCCAGGCCTGCGTCCGACGGCAGGTCCCCGTTCATTCTGCCCATGTCGGCGAGTCCGCCGTGGTGCAGTACCCCTGGCACCCGAGTTTCGGCACTGCGCTGCAGATCGTCTATCGCGAGCAGCGCCGAGGCGAGCAGGTGGCCGTGTGCCGCATGGCAGATGGCACATGCGCCGTCGTTCCCGCGTGGATGCTCGACGCGGGCTCATGCGCGGGCATGAGGCTCGGAGAAGCGCACGTGAGTGTTTCAGCGCTCCTCGAGCTGCGCTCCCTGCTCATCGCGCTTGAGGAGAAGCTGCCCTCCACGCCTCCCACTGAGGCGCAGGAGGAGCACCATGAGGAAGTCGCGGTCGCCGTCACCCCAGCTGTCCCTGAGCCTCGCCCCGCCCCAACTCGCCGGCCTCGACGGCGGCGCGCGCCACGAGGCGGTGCGCGCGCTGGCAAGGCTGCTCCTGGAAGCAAGCAGAATGCCTCCTCCGGGCGTGGGAAGGGAGGCCAGCGATGAGCCGCGCTGAGCTCCCGAGGAGCGTGCTCGAGCGCCGCGCCATCATCTACGTGCGCCAGTCCACGGGCACCCAGGTGCAGGAGAACCTCGAGAGCCAACGGCGGCAGTACGCGCTGGCGGACCTGGCGCGCTCCTACGGCTTCACGGATGTCACCACCATTGATGATGACCTCGGCCGCTCGGCGAGCGGCGCCGTCGCACGGCCCGGCTTCGAGTCGCTCGTCGCGCAGCTATGCCAGGGCAGCATCGGCGCTGTCTTCTGCCTGGAGGCCTCGCGCCTGGCGCGCAACGGGCGCGACTGGCACCACCTGCTGGAGCTGTGCGGCATGGTGCAGGCGCGCGTCGTGGACGAGGAAGGCGTGTACGACCCGAGCCACCCCAATGACCGCCTGCTGCTCGGCCTCAAGGGAACCATGAGCGAATTCGAGCTCACGGTCATCCGCCGCCGCATGGTGGACGCGGCGCTCGCGAAGGCACGGCGTGGCGAGCTGCGCTTGCCCGTTCCGGTGGGCTATGTGTGGCGGCAGGAGACTGGGTTGGAGATGGACCCGGACCGCCGAGTGCAGGAGGCGGTGCGCGCCGTCTTCCGCCTCTTTCAGCGGCTGGGGAGCGCTCGCCAGGTATTGCTCGCCATGCACCGCGACGACATCTCCTTTCCTCGTCCTGCGGACGGCAAGCGGTCCACCCCGTTGCGGTGGGCAGCTCCCGCCTACCGCAACATCATTTCCGTACTGGAGAATCCCTTCTACGCGGGCGCGTACGCGTACGGGAAGTCGCACCACCGCACGCAGCTTGTGGAGGGCCGGCTGCGAAAGACATACGGGCATGGAAGGCCGATGCAGGAGTGGACGGTCCTGCTCAAGGAGCACCATGCGGGCTACGTCACCTGGGAGGAGTATGAGCGCATCCAGGAGAAGCTGCGGCGCAACGCCTATCGCAAGCCCGCCGGCGAGGCGAAGGCCGGCCGCGGCGGACGCGCGCTCCTCTCAGGGCTGCTGCGCTGCCGAAGGTGCGGCCGCATGCTGAGCGTTACGTACTCAGGCCGCGGTGTCGGGGTGGTGCGCTACAGCTGCCGCATGGGCAACAGCATGCACGGGGTCGCTCCCTGCATTACCTTCGGCGCGCTGCGGCCGGACGCTGCCATAGCGCACACCCTGCTCGCCGTCGTACAACCTCTCGCCGTGGAGGCGGCCCTCATGGCGGAGCAACTGGCGGTGGACGGCGAGGACGAGCGCAAGCGCGCGCTCGAGCTGGCGCGCCAGCAGGCTGCCTACGAAGTGCACCTCGCGCAGCGTCGCTACGAGGCGGTGGACCCGGACAACCGTCTGGTGGCGGGCGAGCTGGAGTCCCGGTGGAACGCCGCGCTGTCACGCTTGCACGAGTGCGAAGCGCGGCTTGCGGCCGCGCAGGGCACCGCGCGCACCTCTCCGAGCAAGGAGGAACTGGCCGGCCTGGCGGAGAACCTTGAGGCGGCGTGGAGCGCCCCCACGACGACGATGCGCACCCGGCAGCAGCTCGTCCGCATGCTGGTGCGCGAAGTGGTGGTGGACGTGGACGAAGCGACGCGCGAGGTGGTGCTCGTTATCCACTGGCGCGGCGGATGCCACTCCGAGGTGCGCGTGCGCAAGCCCCAGACGGGCGAGCACACCAAGCGCGCGGCCCCCGAGGCGGACGCCATCATCCGCGACATGGCCACCAGGTGGGACGACGAGCACATCGCCGCGACGCTCAACCGGATGGGCCTGCTCACCGGGCAGGGCCTCACATGGACCCGACGCCGTGTCGAGTCGTACCGGAAGACCGCAGGCATCCGCGCCTACGAGTCCGCGCACAAGGATGGGCGCTGCCTGACGATGTACGAGGCGGCAAAGGCGGAGGGCGTCTCGCACTACGCGATTCGCACCCTCATCCAGCAGGGCATCCTGCCTGCGCGGCAGGTGGTGAAGGATGCGCCTTGGCAGATACTTGCGGTCGACCTGGCGAGCCCCGCGGTGCAGAAGGCCCTCGCTGCGCGTCGTAAGGGCCCGTGTCGAAACCAGCGTGATGACCGCACCCTTGTAATTCCCGGCATTTGAAGAGGTAACGCACAATGATCGCTTCGTCGCAATCCGCCTCAACTCCCTCTCGGAGCGGTTGTTCTCGAGCAGCATCCGTCCGTCTTCGAGGAAGCAGCGCGGCGCCTCGCGCTGGCGCACGGAGTAGCCGAGCGCCCGGCGCAAGAGGCCGCGCTGCTCTCGCACCTTCTCGTACTCCGCCTCGGCCCAGGTGAAGAATGCGTCCACGTGCGCGCGGAGGTGGGCATGCCGCAGCCGGTGAATCTCCTCCGGGGCCTTGTCCCTCTATGTCGCTTCCAGTTGGAAGAGGCGGCTGATGCGCGCAAGTCCCTCTCTGGCGACGACGTCCCTGGCCGTCGCCGCCTTGCTCAGCGACAATTACTCCTCACCACCAGCGACAACTACTTCTCCCCATCTTGAGTGAAGGCGTCGGTACATGCCGCCGGACGAGGAGGAGTTCCGGTGGCGGTGACGAACGCCCAGGTGAGGAAGCTGATGGAGGAGTTGACGAAGCACGTCACCTCCTGACAGACCTCGGCCTCGCCGCCGGCGGACGCCGCCCTCGGCGGGCTCGCGTCTTCCACATCTCCGCATTCGCTATGCGCACCACTTTGCGCGCTCCGGCTCATCCCCTCCAGACGGGGCTCGTGCAGCGGATACGAACTCTTCGCGGAGGGGTTCTCGGTCTGGATGAGGGATGTGGCGGCACGGCGCGCGCTGCCTTCGGGCGGAGGGCAGCAGGTGGCCGAGGACGGCAAGAGTCTACGGGGGGCACGTACGGGGGGAGCGCCGAGCGTGCCGATGCACCTTGTTCACACCTATCTGGTCAGGGGACGCGACAGCCTCCTGGTGGGGCTGGCGCTCGCGCCAGGTGGTGCCTCAAGGGAGGCGCCGGTAGCCGCGGGTCTGCTGAGCCTGCTGGAGTTGACCGACACCGTGGTAACAGGCGACGCGAACCTCCTGACGGCGCGCTGGCCGACGGCATCGTGAAGGCCGGGGGAGGCTATGTCCTGGCCCTCGCGGGCAACCGGGGCCCTCGCACGCCGCGGTGTGCGAGAGGCTGTGCGTCGTGGGCAGCAAAGACGTGCTGGAAGAGGCGCGGCAGAGTCCTTGTGCGATTCGCGCACGGACAGTGGGGAGGAAGCAGGCCATGGCCGAAAAGAGCAACGACGTGGTTGGGCATTTGGCGTGAAGCACTTCCCTGGTGTGCAGCACTACCTGCCGCACGCCAGGAGTGTGCTGGCGCTGGCTCAAGAGCGTTCTGTCGTTACGCCGAACGGCACCGAGACAAGCCGCGAGCTGCATTTCTTCGTCAGCACCCGCAGCCCACCGATGCCGAAGCCATGGCGACCTTCGTGCGTGCGCACTGGGAGGTGGAAAACGGGCTACATCAGCGTGTGGAAGTCGGGCTGCATGAGGACGCCACGCGCATCAACAATGGCCCGGGTGCTCCGAACCTCGCCGTGGTACGCCGTGCTGCCCTTGCCGTCCTGAAGGCTGACACCTCGTTCAAGGCCAGCCTGCCCAGGCGCGTGCGGCAGGCTGGTCACGACGATACCTACCGCACCCACCTCCTCACCCTCGTCATTTCCTAAGCCTATCGTGCGGGCACCCTGGGGCGGGGGGGACAGCATACTGGATTGGAGAGACACCCGATGGGGCGTCATCCGCTGCCTCGCGCGCAGGCGGGGCTACCAGCTCCGAACGGAGCGCCAGCGGGCTGGTGGTAGTAATGCCAGACAGGCAGCGACAGTTGTTCCAGAAAGACGGGTGGACTGGTAAATCTTCAGGTCATCAATGAGCCTCGTCATTACCCAGGGTGTCTGCCTCTCCTACGGGAAGAAAGTCCTCTTCGACAACGAAAGCTTCTCCATCGGCCCCAGGGACCGCATAGGTCTAGTTGGAGCCAACGGCACTGGCAAGAGTACGCTGATGCAAATGCTGGCGGGAGTGCGTCAGCCAGACTCCGGGACATTCACCTACCGGCGGAGGGCGCGGGTGGGCTATCTGCCTCAGGAACTGGCTGGCCTTCCCGAGGGCACGGTGGTTGACGCGGTGCTGAGCACCGTGCCTGGCCGGGACTCGCTGGAGGCGCGCCTGGGGGAGACGGAGGACGCGCTCGGGGACGCCAGGAGCGAGGAAGAGCAACTGGCGCTGGCCCAGGCGCTGGCAGACCTCCATGCTGAGCTGAACCAATTCGAGGAGCACTACGGGCGACACCGCGCCGAGCGCATCCTCAAGGGGCTGGGCTTCCAGGACGCGGACCTGGATAGACCCACGGGGGCGCTGAGTGGCGGCTGGCGAATGCGCGCGGCACTGGCAGGGCTGCTGCTCCAGGACCCGGATTTGCTGTTGATGGACGAGCCGACCAACCACCTGGACGTGTCAACGCTGGCATGGTTCGACGGTTTCCTCAAGCGCTCGACCAAGGCGCTCGTGCTCATCTCCCACGACCGGGACTTCCTCAACCGACAGGTGGACAGGATTCTGGCCCTGGAAGTGGAGGGACTGCGCTCGTATGTGGGCAACTACGACGCGTACAAGCGGCAGCGGGCCGAGGAGGCCGAGCAGCTCATGGCGGAAGCCCAGCGTGTGGAGGCGCGCAAGGCGGAGTTGCAGTCGTTCATTGACCGCTTCAGGGTGACCAAGGCCAGCCAGGCCCGGAGCCGGGCGAAGATGCTGGAGCGGCTCGAGGAGGTGCGGGTACTGGAGGAGCGGGCCCGTATGCGTTTTCGCTTCCCGGAAGTGGCTCGCTCCGGAAAGGAAGTGATGCTGCTGGAGCGCGTCCAGAAGCGCTATGGCGCGACGGTGGTGTACTCAGGGCTGGATGCTCGGGTGGAGCGCGGTCAGCGCATCGCCGTGGTGGGCGACAACGGTGCGGGCAAGACGACCTTGTTGAAGCTCATGGCCGGGGAGCTGGCGCCGGACGCGGGTGTGGTGAAGCCAGGGCTCAACGTGGTGATGGGCTACTACGCACAGCACCACACGGAGAAGTTGAACAAGCGCAACACCATCCTTGAGGAGGTGCGTCCCCTGGCGGCGGACAAGCCGGAGAGCATGGTGCGGAGGGTGCTCGGCTCGTTCCTGTTCTCGGGGGACGACGTCGACAAGCCCATCAGCGTACTGAGTGGTGGAGAGCGGGCGCGAGTGGCGCTGGCCAAGCTGCTGCTGGTGCCCTCCAACCTCCTGCTGATGGACGAGCCCACCAACCACCTGGACCTGGACTCGACGGAGATGTTGATAGAAGCACTGAAGGGGTATGGAGGGACGCTGGTGTTCGTTTCACACAACCGCGGCTTCGTGAATAGGCTGGCGTCACACGTCTGGGACGTGGTGGGGGGCAAGGTGGAGAGGCATCCGGGGGGCCTAGATGATTACCTCTACCACCAGGAGCAGCGCCGGCTCGCGCGGGAGGTCGGTGAGAGTTCCCGCGGCAGTCGCTCGAAGCGAGAGAATCCCAGACGGGCCTGATGCGTGCGGAGGGCACATGCCCGAGGGCCAGGGCTGGAGGCGGGGCGCCTCCAGCTCCGGGCTCCTGCTCAGGCGCCCGGAGGCGAATCCGGCCGGGATGACTTCTCCACCCTTTGAAGGAATGGATTGAGCACGTTGGCGAAGCGTCTGGGCTGCTCCAGGTGCGCCATGTGGGATGCGTTGTCTATCACCACCAGCTCGGCGTTCGCCATGGCCTCGCTGTAGCGCCTGCACAGGCGGGGCGTGGTGAAGTCATGCTGGCCGCAGATGAGCAAGCTGGGCACGGTCAGCGACGGGAGTCGATCGAGGCGCTCGTAGTCCCGCAGACTGCCGGTGATACGGAACTCAGTCTTGCCCCACAGGCTGTCCCTGACACTGGCGTTGGTGTGGCTGGAGACCTCCATCAGCGCGTCGGGCCATGGGCTCATCCGGCACATGTACTGCTCGGAGAAATGCAGGGTTGCCTCGAGATAGTCGATGGAGGCGACGGTGCCGCCGTTCAGCGCCATCATCAGATGGCTGGAGACGTCAGCCGGCAGCCTCTCCAGCAACTGCTGCATCTCCAGCTGATGTTGCCTGGCGCTCAGGACGGGGGAGAGCATGGTCAGGCTCAGCAAGGTCCGCGGGTTCGCCAGCGCATAGTCGCAGGCGAGCATGGTGCCGGCCGAATGCGCCAGCAGATGGAAGGCATCGAGCCGCAGCCGCCGGACCAGGGCTTCCAACTCCGCGACGAAGCGCTCAAGTCGCCAGAGGGATGCATCCTTGGGCTGGTCCGAACGGCCGCAGCCCAGTTGATCATAGACGATGACGGGATGTTCCGGGACCAGGGCCGCCAGCGACCTCAGGTAACCATGCGGCGTTCCGGGTCCACCGTGGACGACCAGGAGGGGCGGGCGCACGGCGGACGCGTTGAGCACCTCGTACCAGATCTCTCCCCCTTCCACCGGGCAGCGGCCTGTGGCCGCGCCCTGGAAGTCGTGCGTGCCCGGGACATTCACGGTAGTGGGAGTGCTGCGCGGGAGCTCGGTGCTCATCAGGTGGACTCCTTTGACGGGGTGACGAGGGGGGAGTGCTGGCGGAGCGCTTCGGCGATATGGGCCACGTTCGGCATGGTGTTCATGCTGAGGTGGTTGCCTGGAATGGAGATCTCCTGACACGGCCCCGTAACGAGCTTTCGCCAGTGGCTGTACTGGCCGGACGGGAATTCGGCGATGGGCTCTTGATGCGAGAAGAACAGGAGCGGTCCCCCGTAGGGAGCCGGCACATAGCGTTGCATGAGCTCGCCATGGCACAACCAGGTTCGGATGAAGCGCGGCAGGAACTCGGCGGACAGCAAGTCCTCGAAGGCCGTGCCACGTGCGCGGCTCGCCAGATACCGAACCTTCTCCTCCAGGCTCGGTAGGGCGCTCAGCGCCTCGTGGGAGAAGCTCAGCCCACGCAGGCCGTATCTGGCCAGGTAATCGAGAATCTCCAGCTCGTTCATGCTCGTGGGGAGGTTGCCGTGAGCGGGGCTGTCAATCAGCGCCAGCCCCGGAGCGAAGCCGTGGCGTCGCTCGACGATGCCGGCCATGTGATAGGCGACGATTCCGCCGAACGAGGAGCCGCCCAGACGGTAGGGTGGGTGGACGCCCTGGCTCTCCAGCAGGGCGACATAGGCCTCGGCCATGGCCTCGATGCTGTCGAACCTGGCGCCCCCGTCGAGCATGGGTGAGCGGATTGCGAGGACGGGCTGCCCCGGGGGCAGGCACTGCGCCAGCTCCCGGTAGAAATACACGTCACCGCCGATGGGATGCACCAGAACGAGTGGTTCGGCCTGAGGGTTGCCCTTCTTGAGCACCACGAGGGAGCTGTCGGAGAACGTGTGGCCGGCCAGGTGCTGTTGCAGGTGCGTCGAGATGGCCCGGAGCGTGTGTTGCTCCAGGCTCATGAACTCCAGCTTCAGGCCGAGTCTTCGTTCGATGGCGGCGACCAGCCGGACCGCCGCCAGCGAATCCCCGCCCTGCTCAAAGAAGTCGTCATCCAGCCGCGCATCGGGAACCCCGAGCAGTCTCCGCCAGATGTCCGCGACGGCCTCGGTCAGTTCGTCGCCCGCGAAGGATGTTGGCTCCTGTCGCGGCGGGCTCGCGGCTGGCGGGGCGTTCTTCTCCGCCCCAATCCAGTGCGACTGACGGGTGAATGGGTATGCCGGTAGGCGTACCCGGTCCTTGGCGCTCAGGCCATGGTAGGCATCACTGTCGATGGCATGGCCCAAGCCCCAGAGCCCGCCCAGCGCCGTCGCGAGGTCGGCGCAGGCGCGCTCGGGCTGCTCGGCCCTGGGTTGCGTGGGGAGCACCTGGGAATCGCCGCGTGCGGGGTGGCGCTGCGCCAGTCGAGTCAGGATGTGGCTCGGCCCGACCTCGATGCAGGTGGCCTGGCGCAGCCGCGTATCCTGGAGCAGGGTGGTCAGCCCATCGTGGAAGCGCACGGTCTGGCGAAGGTGCTGGGCCCAGTAGCGTGGCGTCACGACCTCGGCCGGGTCGGCCCAGGCTCCGGTCGTGTTGGAGAGGAACGGGAGCCGCGGCGGCTGGAGCCGCAGCCGTGCGACGCGGGCCTCGAATTGCGCGAGCACCGGGTCGAGCAGCCGCGAGTGGAAGGCATGGGACACCTTCAACGGCTTGCTTGCGATTCCCTCCTTCGCCAGCGCCGCGGCGAGGTCACCGATGGTCTCGGCGCCGCCAGAGAGGATGCAGTGGTTGTCCTCGTTGATGGCCGCGATGTCGACGCCGTAGCGCTCAGCTCGCTCTCGCAGCGCGTGAGCCGCCTGGGAGACCGCGAGCATCCTGCTCTCGGGAAGGGACGCCAGCAATCGGCCGCGCTCGAGGACCAGCAGGAGCGCGTCCTCCAGGGAGAACACACCCGCCAGGCATGCGGCCGTGTATTCGCCGAGGCTGTGGCCAATCATCGCCGCGGGCCTGATACCAAGGTCGATGAACCAGCGCGCCAGGGCGTACTCGAGGATGAACAGCGCGGGCTGGGTGACCTGCGTGTGATGGACTCGCTCGTTCCAGCCGAGGATGTCCTCCTCGCCCATGTCGCTGGAGAGGTGAGGCTGGAGGATGGCCAGGCACCGCTCGACGTTCCCACGGAAGCGCGGCTCGTGCTCGTAGAGCGAGCGGCCCATGCCGGCGTACTGGGCCCCCTGGCCGGGGAACATGAAGACCACCGGGCCCACGCCCTGTTTGGCCAGGAGGCCCGGTTGGGGCGTGTGGAGGGCCTGGAGCAGGGCTTCCCTATCCGCCCCGACCACCACGCGGTGGTGGGGGAACCTGTGGCGGGCGACCTGCAACGTGTAGGCTACCCTGTTCAGGTCGAGCTGGGGATGGGCCTCCAGGTGTGTCGCCAGCTGGGCGGCTTGTCGCTCCAGCGCTTCGGCGCTGTGGGCCGACAACACCAGCAGGTGCTGGGCACGGGGCCGCGTGGGCGTGGGGGCGGTCGTGCTCGGCGGAGCCTGCTCCAAGACGACGTGCGCGTTGGTTCCGCCGATGCCGAAGGAGCTCACGCCGGCGCGCAGCGGCCCCTCGGCCGTCCATGGCCGGGTCTGGGTGTTGACGTAGAAGGGGCCGTGCTCGAAGTCCATGCGCGGATTGGGCTCCTGGAAGTGCAGCGTGGGCACCAGCGTCCGATGTTCGAGACAGAGGACGGTCTTGATCAGCCCGGCGATGCCGGCAGCCACGTCGAGATGGCCGATGTTGGTCTTCACGGAGCCCAACGCGCAGTAGGGCGCCGGGCCAGGTGTGTCGCCAAAGGCCGCCTTCAGTCCCTCGAACTCAATCGGGTCGCCCAGGACGGTGCCGGTGCCGTGGGCCTCGATGTAGCTGATGCTCCGAGGGGAGATTCCCGCCTTGCGGTGGGCCGCGCGAATCACGTCGGCCTGTCGCTTCTGGCTCGGCGCGGTGTAGCCAATCTTGTCCCGGCCGTCGTTGTTGATAGCGGTGGCCTTGATGACCGCGCGGATTGCGTCTCCGTCCGCGAGCGCCCGCTCCAGTGGCTTCAGCACGACGATGCCGACGCCCTGGCCCTCCAGGGTGCCCTGGGCCGCGCTGTCGAACGCCCGGCACCTGCCATCCGGAGAGAAGACGAGGCCCTCCTGGTGGAGGTAGCCCCGCTTCTCCAACTGGCCAATGGACACGCCGCCAGCCAGCGCGACGTCGCAATCACCCGACTGCAAGGCCAGACAGGCCTGATGGACCGCCACCAGCGAGGAGGAGCACGCGGTCTGCACGGTCACCGCCGGGCCGGTCAGGTTCAGCTTGTAGGCGACCTTGGTGCAGAGGAAGTTCGCCTGGGTGTTGACCATCACCTGGTACTGAGCGGACAGGTCGCCAGCGTCCAGGGTCGGCTGGACGTAGTCGCGGTCGTAGTTGTTCTGACCGGCGCCCGCGTAGACGCCGATGTCCCCCTGATAGGTGAAGGGGTCGCAGCCTGCGTCTTCCAGGGCATGCCACGCGCACTCCAGGAACAGGCGGTGCTGGGGGTCCATGAGCTCGGCCTCCTTGGGGGAGTAGCCGAAGAACGCGGCGTCGAAGCGCTTGAAGTCCCTCAAGCGGCTCTGGGCCCGGACGTAGCCGGGCTGTTCGAGGAGGCTTGCCGGCACGCCGGCCTCGAGCAGCTCCTCGCGACTGTAGTGCTGGGTCGCCTCGTGGCCGGACGCCAGGTTGTCCCAGAACTCCCGCAGGTCATCGGCCATGGGGAAGCGGCCCGCCATGCCGATGATGGCGATGTCCTGGTGCCCTGTCGCCGTGGTGACCCGCTCAGCGCGGGCCGTCGGGGCCTCCTCGCGGGGGGCGCCGCCCTGGAGGTGCTCGCTGAGCATGGCAATGGTCGGATACTTGAACAGCTCGACCATGCTGACGCGCTCTCGCAGGTGCCCGGGCAGCCGGATGTAGAGCTTGGTGAGCAGGATGGAGTTTCCCCCCAGCTCGAAGAACCGCTCGTGGACGCCGACCTGCTCCAGGCCGAGCACCTCCTTCCAGAGCCCCGCGAGCAGCGTCTCGACCTCGCCGCGCGGCGGCGTGATGGACTTGCTCCGGACCCCTCCTGGCAACGGGAGGGCCGTCACGTCCAGCTTTCCGTTGACCGTCAGTGGCAGCTGCCGCAGGTGCAACAGGGCGTTGGGCAGCATGTAGTCCGGCAGCAGCGTCGCCAGATGGGCGGCGAGCGCGCTCTCGTCCAGCGGCGCGTCGGACAGGTAGTAGCCGAGCAGCACCTGGTTCGCCGTGCTTGCCTCGGCGGAGGATGCCCCGAGGTGGGCGATCCGCGCGAGGCCTTGCTTCACCCCCGGGAAACGGACGATGGCGCTCTCGATTTCCCCCAGCTCGATGCGATGGCCACGGATCTTGACCTGATTGTCCACCCGTCCGAGGAACTCGAGCTCGCCATTCTCCCGCCAGCGCGCCAGGTCTCCGGTCTTGTACAGCCGGGCGTTGCGATTCGCGCGGCGCTCGTCCGCGGTCTGGAATGGGTTGGCGATGAACCGCTCGGCGGTCAGCTCGGGACGGTTGAAGTAGCCCCGCGCCACGGCCTCTCCGCCGAGGTGCAACTCTCCGACGGCGCCGACGGGCAGCAGCCGAGCCTGGGCGTCGAGGACGTAGGCCGTCTCATTCGCCAGCGGTCGGCCGATGGTGACCGGCGTGGTGTCATCTGGCGGCGTGTCGAGGTAGGCGCGGGAGGTGGACCAGATGGTCGTCTCGGTGGGGCCGTAGACATTCACCAGGGGCAGCCCGCGGCGTCGGACCTTGTTCAGCAGATGGCGCTCCAGCCTCTCACCGCCCACCAGGAGCCTGGTCGCGTCGTGGGAAATGAGCGCGTCCAGCTTCATCTCCAGCAGGCTCGGGGTCATCTGGATGAAGTCGTACTCCGCGCAGCTCAGGCTGGTGAACGACGTGTCACCCAGGTGCAGGCGCCCGCCGCTGAGCAGGGGCAGGCCGTACTCCAGACCAAAGATGTCGAAGACATAGTTGGTCATGCTGTAGGTGCTCAGCGGGCCCGGGGTGGGAAAGTACTGTTCGCGCAGAGCGCGGAGGGTTCCCATGAAGGCCCGGTGCTCGATCATCACGCCCTTGGGCTGACCCGTGGTGCCGGAGGTATAGAGGATGTAGGCGAGCTGTGTCGGCGCGACGGGCCGCGACAGGTTGCCTTCCGCTTCTTCGCTCCAGGGCGGGGCGGCGCTGTCCAGGGCGAGGGTGGTCAGGTCCGGCTGGAGCCGGGCCAGGCGTTGCTGGTACTTCCCCTGGGTCAGCACCAACCGCGTCTTGCTGTCCGCGAGGATGCGCGCGACGCGATCATCGGGATAGGTGGGCTCCACCGGAATGTAGGCCGCGCCCATCTTGAGGATGGCCAGCAGGCCAACCATCGTGAGCTCACCACGGTCCACCAGCATGAGCACGGGTTCTTCCGCGCGGAGCGGGAGCTGGCGCAGGGCATGGCGCGCGACCTTGTTGGCCAGTGCGTTCAGCTGGCCATAGCTCAGGGGGCGGTCCCTGTGCTCGAGGGCAACGGCCGCGGGGGACGCCGCCACGACCCTCTCGAAGGCCTGGTGGATCGTCAGCTCCTGGCGCTGCTCGCTGTCCGTGGCGTTCTGCCCGCGGAGCACCCACTGCGCTTGTGCTTCTGAAAGGAAGGACAAGGAAGTGGGGCTGCGCTCGAGGTCGCCCTCCAACTGGATGAGGAGTTGCTCGACGCAGGAGAGCAGGCGCTCGATGGCGGCGGGCTCGAACAGCTCCTCGGCGAAGTCCAGGTGCCAGACCAGGCCGCCGTGCTGCTCGCCAATTGAAACCACGAGGGGATAGTCGCGCTTCTCGTAGCGGGCCTTGAACACGGCGTTGATCAGCCGGTCATCGGAGGTATTGGCGCTGTTCGGGTAGTTCTCGTAGATGAACAGGCTGTTGAACAGCCGCTCCCCGTTGCGCTGGAGGCTCGCCAGGTCGATGGTGCTGCGCTGGTTGATGTCGTTGACGTCGCCCTGGAGCCGAAGCAGCTCCTCCCGCAAGGTCGAAGCGGGAGGCGTGTGCCGGACCCGGAGTGGAAGGGTGTTGAGGTGCAGGCCGACCGAAAGCTCGATGTGGTCCACCGGGAGGTCGCGTCCGGCCACCACGGTGCCGACCACGGTCTGGGCGCTGCGTCCGAAGATGCTGAGTGCCTTGTGCCATGCATACTGCAACAGCACGTTCGGAGTGACGCCGGCTTCTCGCGCCGTGCTCCTCAACCGATCCATCCGCGCGGGGCTGAGTGACAGGCCGCGCTGGCCCTGTCGTTGAACCCGCTTGCACTGGGCGATGTCGGTAAGCACACGGCCCTCCCGCAGCAGACCTCCGAGGTCGCAGCCGCCGTCGAGGTCGCTCAGGTAGGCACGCCAGAATGCCTCGTGCTCGCGGTGGTGGCGCTGGAGGTAGCGTTGGCTCGCGGGGTAGCTGTCCACGGGCAGCTCGGGAGGTCTGCCCTTCACGAGGGCGCGATAGAACCCGTGCACGGTGTCCAGCAGGAGCGGGCTGCTCCAGCCATCGAGAATCGCGTGGTGCGTGTTGAAGAGGCAGGTGTAGGACGTCTCGCCGCGCTTGAGCAGGTAGACTCGGAAGAGGCTGCCGGCGCTCAGGTCATAGGGGGTGTTTCTGTCCGTTGCGAGCAATTGCTCAAAGGCCTCGTCCTGCAATGCCGGGCTCTGCCCGACGAGGTCCAGGTAGCGCCAGTTCAGTTGCCCTTTCCGGTCGACGACCTGGAGCATCTCCTCCTGCCAGTCGAAGCGAAGTCGCAAGCTGCTGTAGGCCCGTTGCGTCCAGCGCCAGGCGTCCTCGAGCAGCGCCGGGTCGATGGTGCAGGGGTACTCCCACACCGCCTGCACGCGGTAGGCCTCGTCGACGTGGGCCTGTTGCAGCGCGTGGTAGATGAAGCCCTGCTGCAGGCTGTTGGCGAGGAACACGTCCTCGATGTCGCGCTCCGCCTGAAGCCGCTCCAGCAAGGCTGGGGAGACGCGCAGGTCGAGGTCGCTGACGGTCAGGTAGCGGCGCGAGCACGACGCGGTCCGCTGGATGAGTTCCGCCAGGGACGCCTCGAACGCATGGGCAAGCCGCCGCGCTCGCTCCGGCTCGGTGCGACAGGTGAGGATGAAGCGCAGATGCCCGCCGGCGACCATCCCGGCGAGGTTGATGCTGTAGGGCAACAGGTTGTCGGGGTGCAGGGCGCCGCCGCCGGGCTCGTCGACAATCTGCCAGTCGCCATGCTCGCTGGACGCCTGGCCGACCTGTCCGAGGTAGTTGAAGCAGATGTGGGGCAGCTGCCCGAGGGAATAGCCGAACAGCGCGCCGTACCCCACGCCCTTGTTGGGAATGGCGCGCTGCTGGTCCTTGATGGACTTGAGGCTGTCGAGCAGGTCTTCCCCGGCGGACAGCCGCACCGGGAACATGCTGGTGAACCAGCCGAGCGTGCGGCTGACATCCAGATGCTCGGCGATGTTCTCGCGCCCATGACCTTCCATCAGGATGTGGTGCACCGGGTCGCCCGTGACGGCGCGCAGGGCATGGGCGAACGCGGTGAGCAGCAGGTCGCCGACCTGGGTGTTGTAGGCCCGCGGGCAGTTGCGCAGCAGTTGGCGGGTCTGGAGCTCGCTGAAGGCGATGTGCAGTTCCACCGGCGCACCGCTCGGCGGTCGCTGGGCGGGGGGCTGGTAGTCGGCGAGCACGCCGCGCCAATAGGCGCGCTCGTCGTCGTGTCGCTGGGCGTACTCGGCCATGGCGTGCCCCCACTGACGCACGCTGGTGCCCTTGGCCCCGAGGGCTTCGCCCCGGCAGAGCGTGGCCAGATCCTCGGCCAGGATGCGCCAACTGACGCCGTCGACGATGAGGTGATGCAGGGCGAAGAACACCCGGCTGCTGCCGTCCTGGTAGCCGTCGAGATACCCGAAGCAGTGGGTGGGGCCATGTTCCAGGTCGAAGCCGCCTTGCCACTCGGTCAGCCGGTCCTGCAATGCCTGCTCGAACGCGGCGCTGCCCTGGGGGAAGCCTAGCGTGCGGACATCCAGATGCCGGAGGGACGCGGTCCCTGCGTCCCCGGTGTGGATCTGCGTGGGCTCGCCCGCCGGCGTCATCCGGTAGCGCAGGCTGAAGGCGTCATGACGCGCGACCAGGGTGTTCAGGTGCCCCTGGAGTTCATCAAGAGAAAGGGCGGGGGTCCTCACCAGGAAGGACTGGTTCCAGTGGTGCGCGCGGGGAAACCGATGGGCGAAGAACCAGGATTGGATTGGCGACAGGGGGACCTCGCCGGTGAGGGGGCCCTCCTCACCGTGCGTGTTGGAGTCCTCCCGCGCCACCGCGTCGCGCAGGACCTGGTCATAGAAGCGCTCGATGGTCTTGTGGGCGAAGATGTCGCGGACGCTGAGTTTCACCCCGAAGTGCTGGCGCAGGCGGCCCACCATCTGGATGCTGACGATGCTGTCCATTCCCAGGCGGAGCAGGTCGTCGCGGATGCCCAGCTGCTCCTCCGGCATTCCCAGGACCTTGGCCCAGATTGCGCGCAGCGATGCCTCACGTTCATCTCGCGGCTCCGCGCGCTGGGCACCGCCACCGAGGCCGGGGACTGGCAGGGCATTGCGGTCCAGCTTGCCGTTGGCGGTGAGCGGCAACTCGCGCAGGTGCACCAGCGCGGCAGGCACCATGTACTCCGGCAGGCTGGTGGCCAGCCGCTCGAGTAGGGCCTGCTCGTCCAGCGCCTGCTCCGCTACGTAGTAGCCCACCAGATACTGCGCGCCGTGACCTCCCTGCCCCTGGTTCTTGACCAGCACGACGCTCTGCTTGATGGCCGGATGACGCAGAAGGGCGTTTTCAATCTCCCCAAGCTCGACACGGTGTCCGCGCAACTTGACCTGGAAGTCGTTGCGGCCCAGGAATTCGATATACCCTTGCGCGGACCAGCGCCCGAGGTCGCCGGTCTTGTACAGTCGTCCCAGCGTCGGGTGTTCGATGTAGCGAGCACGAGACAGCGTTTCGTCCCGCCAGTAGCCGAGCGCCACACCCATGCCACCGATGTGGATTTCACCCGTGACACCCACGGGGCAGTGGCACAGGGCCGGGCTGAGCACGTACATCTTCTGGTTGGGCATGGCCACGCCATAAGGGATGCTGGTCCATTCGGCGGGGACGGTCTCGACGGGGTACCAGATGGACCAGATGCTGCCCTCGGTGGCGCCGCCCATGCTCAGGACCTCGGCGTTGGGCGCGAGCGCACGGAGCTGATCGGGCAGCCGCGTGGGAATCCAGTCACCGCTGAGCATGAAGGCCCGCAGCGAGCTGGAGGTCTTGCCGCCGTGCTTCATGGCGTCGACCAGGAGGCCGGCCAACTGGGGCACGGTGTTCCACAGGGTGACTTGCTCACGCTCGATGGCCTCCAGCCACGCAGAGGGGTCCTTCGTGGCGCGTGGAGGCGTGAAGACGATCTGCCCGCCAGCGGCCAGCAGGCCGAAGAGGTCGTAGACGGAGAGGTCGAAGCTCAGCTCGGAGAGCGCCAGCACCTTGTCCGTTGGGCTCACCGCGAGGCGCTGATTCACGGCATGGATGGTGTTGAGCGCGCCGCGGTGGGAGATGGTGACGCCCTTGGGCTTGCCGGTGGAGCCGGAAGTGAAGATGACATAGGCCACGGCATCGGCGTCGACCTGGGGCAGTGGCTGCGCTGGCGCCTCCTCGTCGGCGCGTGCCAGCAGTTCGTCGATCACCAGCAGGCGGTATCTGCCACCCAGTTGTGTCCGCACTTCGGTGTCGTCGTACTGCGCCTGGGAGACCAGTAGCAGTGATGCTCCAGCCTGGCTCAGGACGTCGCCCACCCGGCCTGCGGGCCATTCGCTGTGCATCGGCAGGTAGCCGTAACCGGCCTTCATGATGGCGCAGCAGGCCACCACCTGGTGGTAGCCCTTTTCGAGCAGGACGCCGATCAACTGGGGCCTGCTGCCGTCGGCCTCCAGGGTATCGCCGCCAAGCTGGTACAGCACCCGGGCCAGTCGCTCGGTGTGCGAGAGCAGCGTGGCGTAGGTGTAGCGTTCGTTCCTGCCCAGGTCGACCACGGCGATGGCGGACTCGAGCCCGCGTTCCCGGCAGTTGCGCTCGTAGACGCTGAACAGGGTGTCGTCACTGCGATCGAGGGTCGCCTGATTGGCCGCGTGGATGATGTCGCGGTCGCGGGTGGGCAGGTAGCGTTCGAAGGGGAGCTCCTCGCGCCAGTCGTGCTCCGCCAGGTGTTCGATGAGCGCACAGTAGAGCCGGTTGAGGTGTTCGATGTAGCCGGCGTCGAACAGTTGCTCCACGTACAGCCACTTGCTCATGAAGCGGTCGCCGACCTCGATGGCCTGAAGGTCGATCCATGCTTGGGACGTCTGAGCGCACCAGTAGCGCTGCTCGATGAGCTCGCTGTCCTCCAGGAAGGAGGTCCGCTCGAACTGGCGTGTCTGGTTCCCGACCACGCCGGTGAAGATGATGGGGGAGACCGCTTTGTGGGAGTCCAGGCCGTGCAGCCGGCTCAGCTCGCGCTGCACCTCGAGGCCGGAGTAGAGCGCGTGGGAGATGTCCTCCCACAGGACATCGTGGGTTCGGCGCAGGAGCGACTGCGCGTCTGGCCCTGTCTGGTCGAAATGGAACAGGGTGGTCGAGGTGAAGTCCCCGAGGATGGCCTCGACGTCGTCGCACACCGCGTAGCGATTGAAGAGCGTCAGGGTGATGAGGAACTCCCGGGAGCCCGAGAAGTAGGAGATCAAGCTCCCGAACAGGCCGAGCAGCGCGGAGGAATAGGAGACGTTGTTGCGCTGTGCCTGGGCCTTGAACCGCGCCCATGTCCCTGGCTCGACGTACAAGGTGTGCTCGGCGAAGCGCGGCTGCGTGATGCTCTCGGGGGATTGCTTGAAGGCGAGCGAGGGCCGAAGCGGTAGGGTTGGCAGCCGGGCTTGCCAGTAGGCCTTGTCACTCTGATACCAGCGAGATTCTTTGAGCAGGCTGGCGTGGTCCTGGTAGTCCTTGAACGTCACCCGCGGCAGCCTGGGGCGGATGTCCACGCCTCGGTAGAGGTCGTTGAGCAGACCCAGCAGCATCAGCCGGCTCTGCACGTCGAGGATGAGCAGGTCGATGCTGATATGCAGGACACAGCGGTCCTCGAAGCGGCTCACTTCGAAGGTGAACAGGGGGAACCGCTCCGCATCGTAGACATGATGAGAGAGGCGCGCGCGGACGGGTTCGAGCAGGGCCGGCGTGTAGCGCTGTGCCTCGAAGCGATGGACCCTGACCACGTAGGGGGGGATGTCTTCCAGGGGCAAGTAGCGCTGCCGAAGGTGCTCGATGGAGTACACCGTTCGCAGCACGTCGCACTCGGCGATCAACCGGTTGAGCGCCGCCTCGAGTCTGTCGATGTCGAGCTGGGGATGGTGATACTCGTTGTAGATATGGTTGGCGACGTTGCCGATCTCATAGTGACCCAGTCGGCCAATGAGATAGGCCTTCTGGATTTCGGTCATGGCGAACCACTCGCCGCGCTCCGGCCTGGGCAGCAGCGGCAGCGCGGCCAGGTCCGCCTCGCCGGTCACCCCATGAAAGTCGCTGGGGGTGTACTCACCTCCCTGCTTTTCGAGGCAGTACGTCAGCAACGTGGAGAGCTGCCGATCGAGAGCCAGGAGGAACCTCTCGGTCAGTGGCATTTCCATGCGCGAGTCGAGCCGCAGGTGGAATCGACCGTTGACCACGAAGGCGAAGATGTTGAGGAGGACGCCGCTCTGGTTGACCGAGGGCATGGCGTCGCCGCCGTCTTCCGGGACGAGCCGCCATGCGTCCGGGGGGGCGCCGTCCCTGTCCAACTGCCCCAGGTAGTTGAAGCAGATGGGGGGGAGGGACTGCTCGCCGTAGCCCAGCAGGCTCCCGAAGCCCAGGCCCTTCTCGGGGATTGCGCGCAGCGCCTCCTTGACCTGCTTCAGCCCTTCGCCGAGGTCGCTCGCGACGCTGAGGCGTACGGGATACAGGGTGGTGAACCAGCCCAGGGTCCGGGTGATGTCCAGCGTCGCGTCGAACTCCTCGCGGCCATGCCCCTCCACCATCAGGTGATGGATGGGATTGCCGTCCATTTCCCGCAGGGCGTAGCCGATGGCTGTCAGCAACAGGTCGTTGACCTGGGTGTGGTAGGCGCGATGGGCGCTGCGCAGCAGGACGTCCGTTTGCGCCTCGTCGAGGCTGAGCTGGCGCTGATGGGGCGTACCGGGCGCGGGGGCGTAGAGCCAGGGATGCTGGGACGGATGGTGGTCGGCGAGCAGCTTTCGCCAGAACTCCCGCTCGGCCGCGTGGAGCTCCTGGTAGCGCGCCACGCTGGCCACCCATTGGCGGTAGCTGCTTCCTTTCGCGCCAAGCGGGCGCTGCTCGTACATGGCCTGGAGGTCGTCGATCAGGATGTGCCAGCTGACGCTGTCGACGATGAGGTGATGCAGGGCGAAGAACAGCCGGCAGCCCCCCTCGGCGTAGCCTTCCAGGAGGCCGAAGCAGTGCAGCGGGCCTTGGTGGAGGTCGAAGTGGCTCTGCCAGTCGGTCAGCCTTTGGTGCAGCTCCTCTTGGAAGGCGGCTGTGCCTTCGGCCGCCGCCAGGGTGCGGACGTCCAACCGGCGCAGGGGGGGAACGGGCGCGGAGGGGGCGTAGAACTGCCGCGGTTCACGCTGCCCGGGGATGGGCTCGTAGCGTAGACGGAAGGCGTCGTGGTGCAGCACCAGGGCTCGCAGCGCCTCCTCCAATCGCTCGGGAGCCAGGGGGGGCGTCTTCACCAGGAACGCCTGGTTCCAGTGGGCGGGCCGCGCGAAGTCCTGGGCGAAGAACCAGGACTGGATGGGGAGCAGTCCGAGCTCGCCCTCGAGCAAGCCTTGCTCGGTCACGGACTCCGAGGCGCGAGCCTGTTCGGCTTCCCGCGCCAGCAGGTGGTCGTAGAAGCGCTCCAACGTCTTGTGGGCGAAGACGTCCTTGACGGTGACCTTCAAGGCCAGCTGCTGGCGAAGGCGGCTGACCAGTTGGATGGCGATGATGCTGTCCATGCCCAGGCTGAACAGGTCGTCACGGATTCCCAGCCGGTACGCTTCCAGTCCCAGGCGTTCGGCCCAGAGCGCGCGGAGCTGCTCCTCCCGCGGGTCCCGAGGGGGGACGTACTGCTCGCGCTCCGGCCGCCGTGGGGCGGGTAGGGCGTTGCGGTCAAGCTTGCCGTTGAGGGTCAGCGGAACATGGGGGAGGAACACCAGCGCACTGGGCACCATGTGCTGGGGCAGCTTCTCGTTGAGGTGTCGCAGCAGCGCTGCTTCATCCAGCGGATGCGCGGAGACGTAGTAGCCGACCAGTACCTGGGCCGCGTCCGGATCGCCGGTGGGCGTACGGACCAGTGCCAGGCCCTGCTTGACCCCGGGAAACCGGGCCAGGGCGGCTTCTATCTCCCCCAGTTCCACGCGCTGCCCACGAATCTTGACCTGGAAGTCGTTGCGGCCGAGGTACTCGAGGTTGCCGTCCGGCAGCCAGCGGACCAGGTCGCCGGTGCGGTAGATCCGTGAGCGGGAGGCGTCGCGCTCGCTCGGAGCGGCGAAGGGGTTGGGGATGAAGCGCTGCGCGGTGAGCTCGGGACGATTCAGATACCCCCGTGCTAGTCCGACTCCGCCCAGGAACAGCTCACCGATGGCGTGGATGGGCAGGGGCCGAAGGGCCTCGTTGAGTACGTAGACCTGGGTGTTGTCGATGGGCTTTCCAATGGGGACTGAGTCGAGCGCGCGGTCCGTGCAATCGAAGTGCAGCACGTCGATGGAAGCCTCGGTGGGGCCATAGAGGTTATGGAGCCGCACCGCTGGCAGCAGCGCATGGGTGTCCCGCACCTGATTGAGGGGCAGGGCCTCGCCGCTGCAGAAGATGTAGCGCAGGCTCGACAGGCGCGACGGCGTCGCGCGGGCCCGCAGGCTGTCCAGGAAGACGCCGAACATCGACGGGACGAAGTGAACGACGCTGATCGACTCCCGTTCCATCAACCCGAGCAGGTAGTCGACGTCCTTGTGGCCCTCCGGCTCTGCGAAGACGACACAGGCGCCATACCAGTTGGCCCAGAGCAACTCCCAGACCGACACGTCGAAGACGTACGTGGTCTTCTGGAGGATCTTGTCGGTCTCCTGCAGTGGGTACTGCTTGTTCATCCACTGGAGGCGGTTGACCAGCCCCGTGTGCTCGGACATCACCCCCTTCGGCTTGCCAGTGGTTCCGGAGGTGTAGATGACGTAGGCGAGCGCCTCGCCGTCGATGACGGAAGCGGGGTTGTCGCGGGGGTGCTGTGCGAGCATGGCGCGGGTGCTGGCGCTGTCGATGGCGAAGACGTGTGCGCTCGGCTGGCGGTCGCGCCAGGAGGGCAGGTAACGCTCCTGGGTGAGCAGCACCGGAGCCCGCGTGTCCTCGAGGATGAAGTCCCGTCGCTCTGGGGGGAAGCTGGGGTCGATGGGGACGTAGGCGCAGCCGGCCTTGAGGATGCCCAGCACCGCCACCAACATGTCCTCGCTGCGGTCCAGGCAAAGGCAGACGAGGCTTTCTGGCGCCACTCCGCCTTCGGTCCGCAGCCAGTGTGCCAGTTGGTTCGCTCGCGCATTCAGGTCCCGGTACGTGAGGCGCGTGTCCTGATAGATCACCGCCAGATTGTCCGGAGTCCGCAGCACCTGCCGCTCGAAGAGCTGGGCCGCGGTCAGTCCACCCTCGAAGGGGGCCTCCGTCTCGTTCCAGTCCACCAGGATGCGCTGCCGCTCGCTCGGGCTGAGCAGGCTCAGGTGATGGACCGGCTGGTGGACGCTGTCGATCGTCAGGTTGGAGAGCAGCGTCTGGTAGCCGTCGAGCAGTGCCTGGATGAACGCTTCCTCGAAGCTGTCACGGGCATAGGTCACGGTGAACGAGACGTGCTCGCGGTGCTCCCGGGCCACCAGGGTGATTCCGAACTTCTCCGCCAGATCCGGGTGAGGCAGCACTTCATAGGAGATGCTCGCCGGGAAGCGATCGACCGGCTTGAAGTTGTGCAGGGTGAAGAGCACCTGCATCAGCTCGGATAGCTCCTCGCTGTTGCCCATCTGCTCCGCCAGCATGTTGACGTTGAGCTGGTGGTGCTGGTTCAAAAAGAGCAGTTCCTGCTGTACGCGCTCGGCGTTCCACAGGAAGCTCTCGCTGGCCTGGTATTCGGGGACCAGCGGCAATGTGTTGATGAAGGGACCGATGGCGTGACGGAACTCGTCGGGGCGGTTGGCCACCGTCAGGCCGATGGGGAAGCCGGGCTCGCTGTTCGAGAAGGTCGCCAGGGTTTGGTAGAGGGCGGTGAACAGGAGGGAATACAGCCCCAGGTTGTGTCCGCTGGCGACGCCCCTGAGCCGCTGGCAAGTGTCGGCGTCGAGGGTGAAGGTCAGGGTGCCGGCGTGATTCTCCTGGGACGCCAGCACCTTCTTTCGATTGAGCTGGAGCTTCTGCGCTTGCTCCAGCTTGCGAACCAGGACCCGTCGGGCCTCACGATAGGTGGGGCTGTCGCACTCCACCTGTTGGTAGGCGGCGTGGTCGAAATAGTCGAGCGCCCGGCTGGCATCATCCGGACTGACTCGCGTCGCGCCGTCGCCAGACGCCTCGTAGCAGGCCATCAACTGCTGGACCAGCAGCTCCGCGGAGTAGGCATCGGAGAGCAGGTGGTGGTGGCAGAGGCTGACGACGACGTCCGGGGTCCCCGTCACTTCCAGCACCTCGGGGCGGAGCAGCGGCGCGCCGGGCTCGAATCCCATCCGGGCTCGCGCTTCGCAAGCCTGGCTTAGGGCGACCGACTCCACCCGGACATGCTGGATGGGGTGCTGCTCCAACTCCCAGAACGTGAAGCTCAGGTCCTCCGCGACGCTCATGCGGAGGATGGGGTGTCGTTCGAGCAGTGACACCAGGGCCGCGTCGAGCCGCTCCAGGTCGGCGTGCTGGAGCCGGACGAACAGCGGAATGGTGTAGGTGTAGGGGAGCGCGTCTATCCGACTCTGGAGGTACATCCCCTTTTGGATGGAGTGCAGCGCGCGTGGTCTCTGCCCAGCCGGCAGCTTGAGGTACACGCTGTCGCGGGCGCGCTGCGCCGAGTCGATGCCGTTGAGCGCAAGCAGGTCAAGGAGTTCGCCCTTGTGCTGCCGGACCTGTTCCTTGAGCGCATCGGGAAAGCCCGTGTCCTTCGGGACACTGTAGCCTAGCTGGCCGCCGCCCTTGAGCCACAAGACGATGCCGTGTGCCTTCAGTTCGCCGAGCAGTTGCAGCAAGACCATTAGAGTTCCCCCTCTTCACGCGTCGCGGCTTCGGGCGCGGGGACGTAGGCCCGCGCCAAGGCGCTGATGGTGTTGTGCTGATAGATGTCTTTGAGCTTGATGTTCAGCCCCAGCTCGACGTTGAGCGCCCTGACCAGACGCATGGCGGACAGGGAGTTGCCGCCCAGGCTGAAGAAGCTCTGGTCGGTGCTGACGGAGTCTTCCGGGAGGTCCAGCGTCTTCTGCCAGATGCTCGCCAGGGTGGCTTCGACGGCGTTCTTCGGCGCCACGCGGGGCATGCTGAAGTCGATGGTGGGGAGCCGGTCGACGGCGAGCTTGCCGTTTGGCGTCAGCGGCAGGCTCTCCAACAAGTGGTAGAATTCCGGCAGCATGTAGTCGGGCAGCACGCTGGCCAACTCCCGGTTGAGCGCGCCGCGAAGCGCCTCGCGCTGGAGTGGGCTGTCCGGCTGCGCCTGCGCGCTCGGCTCGATGGGGCCCACGGCCATGCCGTAGATGCCGTGTTCGGTCAGCTTCACGCCGAGCATGCAACTGCCGAGCTCTCGTTCATGGAGCTCATCCGCGAGGCGCTGGGACAGGTACCCGGCCGACACGAGCATCTGGATGCTCTCGTCACCCTCGAACACGACGGCGTACTGGGCCTGACGAAGGATGGCGTGGGCGTCAGCGACCTTCCCGGGGATGGCACCGTGGCTCACGGGGAACCGGCCTGGGCCCGCCACCTCGGCGTAGCTGCGCCCGTCCTCGGCTTTCTGGAAGCAGCGCGGGACCAGTGGCGCTGGCTCGAAGCCACTACCTTCACCACCAAGGATGATCCGGCAGACGACGGTGTTGTCCGTGTCGAGCGGATGCTCCATGAGCACGACTTCGTGCGCGATCCGCTGCTCCCTCAGACGCTCGCTCAGGAAGCGAAGGATGTGCCCGAGCTCGAGCAATGCCAGGCGCCGGGACTGAGCGCCGTAGAGAGGCGTGATGGCCGGCCAGTGGATGCTCAGGGCGAGCTGATCGCGGTCATCGTCGTCGAACAACTCGGCGGAAGTCCCCTCGACGTTACACAGCTGATGTCGCACCGGGTGGAAGTAGTACGAACCCCGGGGGAGGCCGGCCGTGGCGCTGCCGAGCTTCAACCAGGAGCGGACCGGATAGGTGCTGCCAGCCGAAGGGTAGCGGTACTTGGGCAGGGCCCGGCCCTCCAGGCGCATCGCCGCCAGCGGCGTGAGCAATGCCGCGAGCGTGGTCCGGTCGAGCTCCCGGTGGACGAGCGAGAGCATGGGTTGCCTGGCGCCAAGTGTCTCCTGCACGGCCTCGACCAGCGAGGCAGACTCCATGGGGCGTGAGAGGAACTGACGGTAGCTCTTCCGAAGGCACCATGCGCCTTCGTCCGGCACGATGGGCAGGGGGTGCTGCGTGGTCGCGTCATCCAGGAGGCCGTGAGAGGCCAGCAGGAAGCTGTCCAGCTGGATGTGTTCCGCTGGGCGGTCGGGCTCGGGAGTGGGCACCAGGTATGCCACCACGTGCTCCCGACCCTTGCTCTTGTGGATGCGCACGACGGCGCTGTCCACGCCGGGGACCTGGCACAGCTTCGCTGAAATCTCTTCCAACTCGACGCGGTAGCCGTTCAGCTTCACCTGGAAGTCGTTGCGACCGAGGAACTCGATATGTCCCGCGCGGGACCAGCGACCTTGGTCCCCGGTTCTGTACAGCCGGCCAAGGTGGGGGTGTTGGATGAAGCGCGCTTCACTCAGGGCTGGGGCCCGCCAGTAGTTGAGCGCGACCCCCTCGCCACCGATGTAGATTTCACCGGTGACTCCGACTGGGCAGTGCTGCAACTGACCGTCCAGCACATACATGCCTTGGTTGGGCATTGCCGTGCCGTAGGGAATGCTGCTCCAGGACGGGTCGACCTGCGCGATTTCATACCAGATGGACCAGATGCTCCCCTCAGTGGCGCCTCCAAGGCTCATGACCAGGCTGTTGGGGCACTGGCCACGAATGCGGCCAGGGAGGCTGGTGGGAATCCAGTCACCGCTCAGCAGGAAGAGCCGGAGGGACGCGAGCCGTCCGGTGCTGCCAGAGGCTTCGTCGAGCAGCAGCCCCGCTAGTTGAGGCACGGTGTTCCAGAGCGTGATTCCGTGCTTCTCCACGAGCTCCAGCCAGTGGGCGGGGTTCTTGGTTTCGGCCTGGATGGGGAAGACGATGTTTCCGCCCGCCGCCAGCACGCCGAACAAGTCGTAGACGGAGAGGTCGAAGCTGAGCTCGGACAGGGCGAGCACGCTGTCACGGGAGGAGACCTTGAACCGGCTGTTGATGGCGTCAATGGTGTTGACCGCGCCCCGGTGGCTGATGGTCACGCCCTTGGGCTTACCTGTCGATCCGGAGGTGAAGATGACGTAGGCGACGTCGTCCGGGTGGACGTCTGGCAGTGTCTGCTCGGAAGAGGCGAGCGGTGCCTGAGCCTCGCTCGAGACGAGCGCATCGAGGTCCAGCAGCTGGTACCTACCGGCGAGGGCCTGGATTTCGTCGCGCTCGAGCTGTGCCCGCGAGGCAAGGATGACGGGCGTATTGGCCTGGACCATGACCTCGTCGATACGCCCTGCAGGCCACTCGCTGTTGAGCGGCAGGTAGGCCGCGCCCGACTTCATGATGGCCAGCGTGGCGACCACCTGGAGATAGCCCTTCTCTGAGAGCACGGCGATCAGCGCCGTGGGCGACCGGCGTCGCAGCGCCGCGAGCTGGAGCGCCAGGCAGTGGCTATCCCGATGGAGCTGGCCATGGCTGAAGGTGCGCCCCAGGGCGACGTCCGTCACGGCGGTCCTGGCTTCCCAGCCCTGTCTGGAGAACTCCTGCTCGTAGCGCCCGAAGAGGGTCTGACTGGCACGCGGCTGCCGCGCGCTGTTGGCTTCGTGGATCAACGCAAGGTCATGCGCGGGTGCCTCGATGGCCGGGAAGGCCGCTGTCTCCCAGTCCAGTCGCGCCAGCCCCTCGATGGCGGCGCAGTAGGCCGAATGCATGTCGGAGATGACCTGCTCGTCGAAGAGCTGCTCGACGTAGTCCCACTCGGCGACGAAACCGTCGTCGGTCTCGTAGGCCTTGTTGTCGAGCCAGACCTGGGCCGTCTGCGAGATGGCGTAGTCGATGCCGAGGTAGCTGTCTCCCAGCGGCAGCTCGAACATGCTCGCCTTGCCCTTCATGCCGAGCACGCTGGTGAGCACCGCTGGGGCAATCACCTT
Organism: Myxococcus sp. AB056; assembly: GCF_006547365.1. Classification (NCBI taxonomy): domain Bacteria; kingdom Pseudomonadati; phylum Myxococcota; class Myxococcia; order Myxococcales; family Myxococcaceae; genus Myxococcus; species Myxococcus sp. AB056. The sequence continues at coordinate 40,006 of NZ_VHLB01000054.1, forward strand.
GTTGCCAGGGATTCCGCGCTGCATCTTCAGCAGACGCTGGAAGTCGATGCCATCGAACAGGTTGTGCTCGATGTCCTGCAACAGCGCGTCGTGAACACCGCGCAGCTTTTCGACGATGGTCTTTCGGGGCTCGAGGCGGTAGTCGAAGAGTTCAAGGACGGTGAAGTCGCCGATGATGCCATCGATGTCGGCGTGCAGCGGGAGCCGGTTGAACAGGGTCAGGTTGACGCACAGCCGCTCCTGTCCGCTCCAGCGGCTCAGGACCTGGCTGTAGAGCTCCAGAATCAAGGCCGTCGGGCTGATTCCGTGTCGCCTGCACCTGGCCAGCAGGCGCTCCCACACCGAGGTGGGGAGCGTCCGGCTCATCCGCTTGAAGTGGGGCTTGACGATGCTCGAAGGATGGACCGCGAGGGGGAGCTTCAGCTCGAGCTCGTAGGCATCTGCCTTGCCCTCCCAGTATCGGCGCGCCTTGGCGAACAGCTCGCCCTCCCGGATTCGTTCATAGGCCAAGACGTAGTCCCGGTACGTGACGCCGAGGCAGGGCAGCTGCTGGGTGGGGGACTGATACAGCTGGCTCCACTCCTCGAAGAGGATGCGGAAGCTGGCCATGTCGATGATGATGGCATCAAAGCTGATGTGCAGCCGATAGACGCCATCTAGCCGGCTCACGACGATGTCGAAGAGCGGGTACTGGTCGGGATCATAGACCTTGTGGGAATACCGGGCACGGAGCTCCTCCAGCTCCGCCACGCTCCGCAGTTCGTGGACGGCGATGGCGTAATGGCCGTGCTCGCGCAGGAAGTGTTGCTGCCCGTCGTTGAACTGGGTGCGCAGCGCTGGATGGCGCGCGATGAGTCGGTTGAGTGCCGCCTCGAGCCGTGCCGGGTCGAGGCGCCTGTAGCGGAACTCACTGTAGACGTGGGTCGAGATGTTGCTGAGTTCGAAGCTGTTGAAGCGGCCGAAGTAGTAGCCTTGTTGTACGTTGTTCAGCGGGAATGGGGTGTGCAGCGCCTCCTCGTCGATGCCGTGGATGAGATGGTCCTGGTAGGCGAAACGTCCCAGGCTCGCGCTCACCACGTCGGAGAGTCGCTCGATGGTCCTGGCATCGAAGATGTCGCGGATCGTGATGTTGGCCTTCAGCGCGCTGTTGATGCTGTTCATCAGGCGTATGGCCGAGATGCTATTGCCGCCCAGGCTGAAGAAGCTGTCGGTGATGCCGATGCGCTGCTCCGGCGCCTCGAGAACCTTCGCCCAGAGTCCGTGCAGGTGCCGGTGCAGCTCGGTCGCGGGGGGGACGTGGACGCCGGTCCTCGCGAGGGAGGGTGGGGGCAGTGCGGCGCGGTCGACCTTGCCGTTTTGATTCAGAGGCAGGCGCCGCAGGTGCATGAGGGCGGCCGGGACCATGTAGTCCGGCAGGCAGGCTTCCAGGTGAGCCCTGAGTCGGGCGTCTTCGATGGGTTCCGGCGCCACGTAGTAGCCCACCAGGAACTGGTTCTCACTGGAGCCATGGGCCCCATGCCGCATGACCACCACCAGGCTGTGCTCGACGGTGGGGTGCTGCTTGAGGGCACTTTCGATTTCGCCCAGCTCGATGCGGTGACCTCTCAGCTTGACCTGGAAGTCATTGCGGCCGAAGAACTCCAGGTTGCCGCAAGGCAGGTATCTGACCAGGTCGCCGGTTCGATAGAGCCGCCCACCGGGCGTACCCGGCAGCGGGTTGGGGACGAAACGGGTGGCGGTGAGCTCCGGGGCGTTGAGGTAGCTGCGGGCCAGCCCCTGGCCGCCGATGTACAACTCTCCCGGGACGCCCGGCGGCAGCGGTTGCTGCTCCGCGTCGAGGACGTAGCACTGGGTATTGGCCAGCGGTCTTCCAATCAAGACCCGGCTCTCGTGCTCGTCGAGGAGGAACGTGGTGGACCAAACTGTGGTCTCGGTGGGGCCGTAGACGTTCCAGCACTCGATGACCGATGCCACGAGCTGACCGGCCAGGGACGGTGGCAGGGCCTCGCCGCCACACAGTGCGCGGATGGCCAGCTTCCGGCCCTTTAGATGCGGGACAATCGTCTGCCACAGCGAGGGCGTGGCCTGGACGACACTGACTCCTACCTCTTCGATGAGGAACAGCAGCTTGCTCGGGTCGAGTAGATCCGCTTGTTCTGCGACAACGAGGCTGCCGCCACGCATCAGCGGCATGAGGAGTTCCAGGGTGGAGATGTCGAAGGCGACGGTGGTGACCGCGAGGATTCGATCTCCCGCGGTGAAGGACAGGCGGGCGCTGATATCGGTCGCGATGTTGACGAAGCTCTGGTGCTCCACCGCGACGCCCTTGGGCTTGCCGGTGGTGCCGGAGGTATAGATGACATACGCCAGAGCTCGGCTCGTCGAGTTCGCTCCCAGGTCCTCGGAGCCCATGGCCTGGAGCGCGTGTTGGACCTCCTCCGAGTCGAGAACGATAGGTGACTGGGCGGTTTGGCGGTGCAGCCCCGCTTCGAGCTTCTGGATGCACGCTGAATCCGTGAGGAGCAAGCTCACGCGGCTGTCGTCCAGGATGCTGAGCGTGCGGCTGACGGGGGAGGCGAGGTCGAGCGGCACATAGGCGCAGCCCAGCTTCAAGATGCCGAGGATGGCGACGAGCAGCTGCTCGCTTCGAGAGTGGTAGAGCGCGATGAGCGAGCCAGGGAGGACTGCGTGGGCCTCCTGGAGATATCTGGCCAGTTGATTGGCGCGTTGGTTCAACTCCCGATACGTCAGCTTGACGTCTCGATGAATGACCGCGACCTCGTCGGGCCTGAGCCGGGCCTGCTCCTCGAACAGCCCGTGGATGGTCTGGTCGGAGGGGAAGCTTCTCTCCGTCTGGTTCTCCTCGATGACATAGCGCTGGATGAGCGCGTCGGGGAGGGCGAGCAGCTGGCGGAAGCAGACGGCTCCCCGGACGAAATCGTCCAGTCTGGAGATGAAGAGCTCAATGTGCTCCCAGAGGTGCGCGAAGAAGGGATGGTCAACCGCGCTGACCTTCAGGTGCTGACTGGCGCTGTGGTAGCTCAGGGTGAGCGGCGCGGCCGAGTGGAGTCCTGGTGAGTCGTAACAAAGACAGAGTCCAGGGGGCGGGCCGTCAAATGCGGTGTCGTAATCGAAGAAAGTGTTGTCCTGGATGCCGTAGATGGGACGGTCAAGCAGATCGCGGAGGGAGGGGAAGTCGCTTCGCCCGCGGACCTCGATGGCCTTGCGCATCCTGGCGTGGCCGACCCTCGACTCATACTCATAGCAACCATCCTGGCGAGCGTTGAGCAACACCTGGAGGCCGAGCCCCAGCAACTCGAACTCAATCGAGGAGAGGTTTCGGTCCAGCGTACGCTCGAAGAGAGGGCGCTCGGGCGACGTGGCTGGCCCGAGTGCGTCCAACAGGGAGAAGCAGTCCTCTCGTTCTGCCCGCTGGCGGGCTTCCTCCGAGAGGTGCTGGAGTGCTCGACTCAGCTCGGCGAGCTCCGCCAGGTGATTGTTCCCGGGCGCGAGCGGCGAGAGTCCTTCAGGCTCGTCTCCCCGCGCCAGGAGGATGAGGCTGTCGATGCAGACGTTCTTCGCGGCCTCGATCAGGGTGCTCACGCTCGGGGTCGCGGTTCCGGGGAGCGATCGCTGGCAGAGCAGGGCATGTCCATTACCCCTGCCGAGCCATGCGCTGAATGAGCCGACATCCCCGTGCGTGAGCTGGAGCGACAGCGTGTCGAGGCCGAACGGGCTCCTGGGCGCTGTCGTGTTGAACTCCAGGTCGATTGGGTGGTGAGACACCTCCTCCGCGTCCACGAGCGTGAAGTTGAACGTGAACCGTTCACTCCACTCCTTGCTCAACTCCGCAGGGGGACGCAACACGTAGGCGCAATGGCCGGCGTCGATCAGGTAGTCGATGATTTCAAGCGCCAACGCGTGGAAGTCGGTATTCACCAATACATTGAGCACTCTCATGGATTCCTCGACGTGGGGACGGGCACGGCTGGGGCGTGCGTCAGCCGGACAGCAGCCCTGGCTGACGCGGAAAACGCCTCACTGGAGGTGCTGGGCGGAAGAAGCAGTTACTTGCGAGCAACAACGATGGGCAGCACGCCCTTGCGGCTGTAGTTGATCCGCTCGACGGTGAGGCCCGCCTCTTCCAACTGCGCCCGGGTGTCCTGCTCCGTGGCGAAGTTGAGATAGTTCGCCTGGATGATGTCCCCGAACAGGGCGCGCTCGATGAGCAGATCTTCGGGCGCCGTTTCATAGGCCTCCCACGCGCCAGAGGCGGGGTCTCCCGCAGGAGGGGGAGGCAGGAAGCTCATGAGCAGGTAGCCGCCCCTTTTCAAGGCGTCATGGAAGTTCCGGTAGAGCGACACCAGGCGCCGCGGATCGGGCTCGTACATGTTCAGCCCGTTGCTGCTGATCGCGTCAAACGTATCCTGGATGTCGAGGTGCCACGCATCTCGTTGCAGGAACTGGCAATGCGCTTCCAGCCGTCGCTCCTGGGCGTTGCGCCGTGCGAAGTCCAGGGACTGGGCATCAACGTCGATTCCCGTCAGCTGGAAGTGCTGGAGGCCGCGATAGTCGAGCTGTAACAGGTCATCCATCAACCCGCTGGGTATCGAAGCAAGGTGGACGCCTTCCCGGACGTGCTGTCCGAGCTCCTGCTTGAAGCGATGAAATCGCTCCCGGGCCTGTACGAGCAGGGACTTGCCGAGCAGCCAGGACTCGAGGGCCGTTTCTGGCGACTTCCCGAATCCATGCTGAAAGATGTACGAGGTCCAGTATCCATTCAGCCCCCGGTTGTGGAGGAGGAACCGGCCGAGTTCGAACTCCTTCAGTTGATGGAGCAGCTCGAGCGTGCGGTCGAGCGGCAACATCAGTCGTTCGGTCTTCTTCAGGCGCTCCTCGATTCTCTGGACGAGGGCGCTGGTAGTGACAGGGTCGTTGAACTGGGAGGTCTGATGCGAAAGGATCTGGGTCATCGAAGGGTCCCCCTGGTGCCGCGTTTGAGTCAAACCTGCCAACCGATGGCGTTGAAGCTGGTGCGAACGGATGCGTGATTCGCCACGCCCGAGTTCTTGAGCGCGGTCAGGACATTCTTGACGATGGGAAGGTCCGGTGTGATGTCGAATCCCTTGTAGAGGACCGCGACCTGCTCGGTGGCCTGGCTCGTCCCGGTGAGGTGCCCCAGCAGCTGTGCGTTGTAGGCCTTGTCGGATTCGATGTTGAGGTAGCGCTTGACGAAGAAGGCGATGTGCGTGCCGATGGCCGCCCTGTATTCCTCCGGCAGGTTCTCCCAGGTGTACTTCATCAGATCCAAGAAGAAGCCGTAGTGTCGCGACTCGTCGTTCATGTGATCATTGATGTAGTACTTGATCGACGGATGGATGTTGTCGCTGTTGAAGAACTCAACCAGCTCGCGCACCAGGGTGGTCTCGAAGATGCAAACGGCCAGGATCTCGAAGACGTCATGGTACTTCTCGTCGAGCAGGGCCTTGGTTTCGATGACCGAACGGTAGGAGTCGGAGAGCGGATAGTCGAGCTCCTTGAACTCAGGGTGCTGATTCCTGAGCTGGAGGATCATGTCCTTGGCGACGTAGACGTGATAATATTCGTCGATGATGACGGTATAGGCATTGAGCTTGAGATTGTCGGGGTAGTTGAGCGGCAACTTCCCGTCGATGAGCTTCTCGCATGCGGAGACGATGAACTTCACCTCCAGGTTGATGATGTCATTGAGGTACTTGAAGAAGGAGTGGCGCAGCAGGGTGTCCCTGCTGTCCTTCCCAAGATTGCTGGCTACCTCATTGAGCAGGAGTGGCTGCTTCTCCGTGGGGAAGAAGTGCCCCTCTTTCGCGAAGTCGATGGGCTTCCTGGGCCGGGTCCGAATGGAGCCCCTGGCTTCCCAGCGGTCGCGATATTCGAGGCTTCGACTGATGCTGGCCTGGCGAGGAGTCGTCTCCAGCGGTGCCGTGGTCTGCTCCACGGTACATGCGGGTTCCTTCATGGTGTGCTCCTGGGGGCGAGACGCGAGGTGACAGGGCTTGGCAATGCAATAGCTGCCTCCGCCGCGAGCGTTCGCCAGTGACGGCACCGTCCACGGCGTGAACGCTCAAGGCGGTTGGGGGCGTCAGTTGGCGGTGTTCGCGCTGTTGGCCACGCGAGCGGGCCTCAGGGCCAGGAGGGTGGCCACGACCACGCTGACGAGCATGACGGCGGCGACCGTGACGACCTTGCCATTGAAGAAGTAGCTGGCGGCGGCCGTGAGCAATGAGACGAGCAGGGACCTGACGCTCATGATGACCGAGGAGGCCGTGCCGCGGAGCTCTGGGAAGATTTCCATCGAGCGTCCGAAGATCACTGGGTAGCAGAGCGCGAAACCAACGCAGTACAGGCTGATGAGCGCCGTGAGGGCATAGGCGTTCTCGGCGACGAGGAGCAGCAGGGCGATGCTGCCTGCGGCGACACCCATGCCCACCTTCACGGTGTTGTCCGGCCCGCCCAGGTAGGGGATGAGCTTGCCGGCGAACATGCTGGGCACCGCGAAGGAGATGACGATGATCGAAAGATGAGGGACGAAGAACTTGATGGGGAGGGCGAAAGTCTGGAGATAGATGAAGCCGCTGGACGCGATGAACACCATGTAGGCGGCGAACAACAGACTGGGGACCAAGGCGGCGCTGATGAAGCTGCCATTGCGGGCGAGCCTGGCGTAGTCTCGCACAATCTTACCAGCATCCAGCTTCTCGAGCGTCGTCTTGGTCTCGGGGAGGAAGAAGAACATCATGACCAGGGCCAGCGCCGTGATGCCGGCCACGACGGCATAGTTGCCGCGCCAACCAAACGCCATGTTGACGTAGCCTCCAGCGGAGGGGGCCAGCGCCATGAACGTGGACATCATGGCATTGGTCAAGCCGAGGAGCTTGAAGGCCTCGTTGCCCTGATAGCAGTCCGCGATGATCGCGAAGACGAGCACGACCGAGGTGCTAGCGCCAATGCCTTGGATGAAGCGCGACAGCAGCAACCAGTCGATGGTGCGGGCATAGACACAGCCGACGGCGCCGATCAGCATGATGCTGTTTCCAATCAACATCAGCTTGCGGCGGCCGAAGCACTCCGAGAGGGGGCCATAGACCAGGGCGCCCACGCAGAATCCGAGAAAGTTGTAGGTAATGGTCCGTTGGATGAGTCCTTCTGGTACACCAAAGTCCCGGGCCATGTCAGGGAAGCTCGGCACGGACATGTCTATTTCGATGCAGGTGCTTATGATTGCCAAGATCAGGAGGCTTGGCAAATATCTCTTGTTCATGTTGGGGTTCTCGGAATCAAACGGGATAGTGGGTATAAAATTAGCCTTATCCTGGAATGCCTGAATATCGCTGATGGGCTTACATGCCCGAGAGGCTCCACGGGTGTCAAGGAGCTCAAGAGGCGTTGTGGAGAGCCCAGGCTTGCCGCGGAGCAGCATGGGTTGCTCATTGCGTCTGGATTGTCCGTGCGCGTCAGGCAGTTATTGGTGCGGATGTTGCTGATGGGATATTTGTGCCAGGAGTTTTCCAGTTTGGATTGAGTGCGCTCAATGCCTAGTCCTCTGACCAGGAGGAGATTGACGCGCGGCCCGCCGCGTGTTGCCCAGGTATGAGGGCGCACGCACGAAGTCAGGGACTGAAGCTGAAGCAGACAGACAGGGGAGCGCTGGAGGCGCTGACACTCCGTGGGCGCGAGTCCGTGCAGGTGTTGAAGTGCGCACGAGTGCTTCAGCTTCTTTCCGAAGGTTGGACGGTGGTGGGAACGGCTGAGGCCGTGGGCGTCACGCAGACCACGGTGCGTACGCTGCGACGACGCTATCGACGCTATCGAGATGAAGGATTGAATGCGGCACTCTATGAGAGACCGCACCCCGGTGCGGCACGACTTCTGACGGAGAGGCAGGCCAGCGAGGTGGTGGCCATGGTGTGCGCGCCGCCGCCGGAGGGCCGAGCCCGCTGGACGGTGCGCCTCATTGCCCAGGAGGCGGTGCGCAGGGGATTGGTTGCGAAGGTGGGGCGGGAGACTGTGCGCGAGTTGCTCCTGCGTCATGATTTGAAGCCTTGGCGGGAAAAGAATGTGGTGCGTGCCCGAGCTGAACGCCCCGTACATCGAGCGCATGGAGGACGTGCTGGAGTTGTACGCGCGGCCGCTGTGCCCGGATGAGCCCGCCGTCTGCTTCGATGAGAGGCCCGTGCAATTGCTGGAGTGGGTACGTCCTGCTTCTTCGGCCTGTCCTGGACATGAGGCACGCCAGGACTACGCCTACTTTCGCTGTGGCACCGCCAATCTCTTCTGCGCCGTGGAACCCATGGCAGGCTGGCGCTTCGTGAAAGCCACAGCCCACCGAAAGAGCGAGGCATTCGCCGAGGCGTTGCACGACATTGCCAGTCACTACCCGGACTCAAAGACCATTCACCGGGTGCTCGACAACCTCAGCACCCACTCCTGCCGTGCCCTGGAGGTACGATACGGGATGCGAGCAGGTCGTCGACTCTGGCGCCGCTTCACTGTGCATTTCACGCCTGTGCACGGCAGTTGGTTCAATCAGGCGGAGGTAGAAATTTCGCTACTCTCCCGTCAATGACTGGGCAAGCGGCGCATCCCCACCCTCGACAAGCTCGACCAGGAAACGGACGCTTGGGAGCGGTGGGCCAACCGCCAGCGGCTCCGAATCCGCTGGCGGTTCACCACCCCAAAGGCCCGGGCGAGATTCGGATACGACCCACCAAACTTCTCCCGGCCAAAGGACTAAACCGAGGTTCGTAATTCTCGATCAGGTCGGAGCGAAGGGGCGCGGAGCGGGCGGGAAGAGACAGCAGGGGCACCTCACGTTCGGCTCTATGTGAGCAGCAGACCTGAGAGCGAGAAGGCCCTGCCCCAGGGGCAGGGTAGGCAGTGGTTGAAGAGGAAGCAGCGTCAGGCGCTGCTTCGGTGGGGGCCAGGAGTGGCTGCCTGCTCACCTATCGAAGGTGTCTGGCAGTAGCGTCCGTGGGGCGCGGGGCGTCGTGTCGTGCCACCGCCAAGGTGCTGGAGTGCGCCACCTCAACCGTGGTGGTGGCGGTCAGGCGCTACCAGGAGGGTGGGCGTCAGGGACTCCGAGACAGACGGGAGAGAAACGGACGGGCCAAGGTGGACGAGCGGTTCCGCGAGCGGCTCGCCTGCGTGCTGGAAGGTACGCCCGAGGATTGGGGCTGGTGCCGTCCCTCCTGGACACGCGAGTTGCTGTGCCAGGAGTTGGCCCTCCGAGGCCAGGTGCGCGTGTCGGTGGCGACCATGGGGCGCACGCTCGTCTCGCTCGGCGCCCGGCTCAAGGCGGCCAAGCCAGTTGTCGAGTGTCCCTGGCCCAGTTGGAAGCGCCAGCGTCGGCTCCTCGAACTGAAGTGCCTTGAGGTGAATGGGATTCATCCTCCACTTCCTCCCGTCGTACTACCCAGGGCAATCGCATCGAGCGGGTGTGGCTCGACCTGCATGCCAATGTCCCCCGCAACCACCGCTGCCGCACCATGGACCAGCTCATGGTCCGGGTGCATGCCTACCTCTCCGCTCGCAATGCCCAGCGCTCCGCCAGTCCATCGCTGCGCCGAGTCGACCTCTGGCGCACATCCTGAGGCCGTTCGAGAATCACGATCCTTGGTTTCGAGCGTGGCGATGCGCAGGGGCCCTGGGGTGTGACGTGCGATTCATCTCGTGGGCCAGAGCTCGCGTGGGTTGCGCTTGATGCGCCGGACGCCGAGCCACTTCTCCACCGCCGCGAGCCCTGGCCGCGCGCTCAGGGCGCCAGGGTGGGAATGCACGGGGCCTGTCCGCCCGACTGCGCGTAGGCCCTCACCCGGCTGATGGGGTGGCCGTTGTCCATCTCCGGCGTCGTCTGCCGCCCCTCACCCGCGCCGAAGGAGAAGCCCACCGAGTGCGCGGCGGCCACTTCATCCGCGTGGGTGAAGAAGTAGTCCACGCGGTTGTCCCGCCAGCGCGTGTTCGTGTCGGGCAGGTCCATGTGGCCTACGGGCAGCTGCCACCACATGTTCGGTTTGTTCATCCGCTCGGAGAGCGCCTTTGCCCACGCGAAGGCCTGGTGGAAGTTCGGCCGGGTAGCGTTGGTAGCGTCCCACCACACGTCCTCGCCCTGCGATTGGTAGAAGCCCGCGTCGCGGTCGGAGGTCTCCACCACGACGAAGTCCGTTTCGCTCCCGCCCACCTGCAGGAGGAAGTCGGCCACCTTGTGCGCCTCGCCGGCCATGTCGAAGGACGCGTCGGTGTTGAGGTAAACGTCCATCCGCGTCGCCCCTGGGCTGGCGTGCTGGCCTACCTTCGCGTTGGGCGCGTACTTGCGAGCCATGGCAATCATGCAGCGCCCCAGGCCCGCGGCGTTGTTCTCCATCCCCGCGCAATCCGTGGCGTTGGCGCTGTCCACCTGCGCGGGAATGCGGCGCGCGTCGCCGTGGAAGAACTGCACGTAGCCCCACAGGTCCGGCTCGATGTGGAGGAGCGCCTGCGCGCCGCCCACCTGCTGCACCACGAAGCGCCAGTCCGCCAGATATCGCCGCATGAAGGACGGGTTGTTGAGCGCGCTCAGCTGCTGTTCGCCCTCGCCCAGTCCGCTGCCCAGCAGCTGCTGGTAGTCGGTGATGAGCGGAAGCTGCCCGCGCGCCCGGGCGCGGGACACGAAGCCCCGCACATCATCGCCGGGTGGCCGCGACACGTCCTGCCAGCAGCCCCACCACGCACAGCCTCCGCCCTGGCACGACGTTCCCGACGCGCTGCGCCGGACGTGCAGGACGTGCAGGCGTTGGGTGAGTCGAACAGTCCACCCGCGATGTAGAGGTAGTGGATGTCGAAGGGGGCGCTGGCCGCGGTGCCGTCCGGGGCGCCCGTGCCCGCGTCTCCACTCGCGGGCCCGGGACCAGGGCCGTCACCGTCCGAGTTGGCTCAGCCCGCCACCAGCAGCAATCCCAGCGTCAGGGAGAGAAATCGCCTCGGCCTCGATGGAGCGTGGAAGTGCCTCATTGCCGGTACGCTACTCCCGGCGCCCGCGCACTGTCTGTGCGGCCTGGGTGACGACTTTAATGGTGTGTCAATAATCTGCCATGCGTGTAATGTGGGAAATTCTTGAATAATGTTTCACGCGGCAGGAGCCTCGGACTCCCCCAGGCCGTGTCCGGTGGACGGTGAGCACTGCTCTCCGGGTTCGCGGCCCATCCCCCCGAGGACGCGATGAAGACGCGATTGTGGTTGCTCCTGGTGCCCGCGTTGGTGGCGGCCGGCTGTGGTCCCATCGACGAGGCAGATGAGCCCGTCATCGATGAGCTGACCGGCCAGGTGCTGCTGGAGGCCACCACGAAGTACGACATGCACCGGCTGCTGGAGGACACCGACATCACCGGTGGCCAGTGGATTACCACCGCACAGGTGCAGGCCTTCCTCCAGCAGAACAACTCGTTCCTGGCGAACTACCGGGACCCGGCCTTCAGCAACAAGACGGCCGCCGCGCTCATCGTCGAGCGCTCCAAGGCCTTTGGCATCAGCCCGCTGTACATGCTGGCCCGCATCCAGGTGGAGTCCAGCCTCATCCAGAGCGGCACCTCCAACAACCTGGCCAAGGCCACCGGCTGTGGCTGTCCGGACACCAGCGGCTGTGACGCGCAATACGTGGGCTTCGGCAAGCAGATTGACTGCTCCGCCAAGAAGCTGCGCGGCTACCTGACGGACCTGGACGCGGGCCGTGCCACCATCTCCGGCTGGCGCGTGGGCGTGACGAAGTCCACGTCGGACCCGTGCTCGGTGCGTCCCGCCAACAAGGCGACGGCGGCGCTCTACACGTACACGCCCTGGGTGGGCGCGTATGCCCTCCAGTGCGGCCGCACCAACGTGGGCGGCTCGTCGCTGGTGTCCGTCGTCTACCACCGCTACGAATCGGCCTATGCGTGGGGCTCCGCCTCCGGCTGCTACTCCGAGACGGCCGACACCACCGTGCCGGAGCTCGGCTGCGTGCAGAGCTCGTCGGACGCCATGTGGCGGCAGTGCCAGTCGGGCGCCTTCACCGCGGGCAGCACCACCAAGCCCACGAACTGCACTGCGTCCTATGGCTGGTGCTCCTCCGCCACGCTGGGCCGCTCCGTGCCGCCGCGCACCTGCGTGCAGTCCACGGGCGACCAGCAGTGGCACCAGTGCGGCGCCAACAGCACGTGGCTGAGCGCGCCGAGCGCGCCCATCTCCGGCGCGGGCCCCGCGGGCTCGTGCTTCGCGATGTACGGCCTCTAGTCGTCGAAGCGGCGGCTCCCGCCCGGAAGGACGGGAGCCCGCCGTGTCCCAGTGAGCCTCAGTACTGGTTGGTCCAGATGAGGTCCAACCCGCCCGAGCGCGCGTCGCCGTACTGGCCTTCCAGGCTCCAGCGCGTGCCCAACTGGTACTCGAAGCGCACCGCGTTGGCGTTCTCTCCCTGCTGGAGGTTGGCGCCCACGCGGCCGGTGTAGCCGACGTAGATTTTGTCCGTCACGTAGGTGCCGACTTCCAGCTTGGTGCCCGCGATGCCGGAGTCCCCCGCTTCGATGGAGACCACGTCCAGGGGCAGCTTCGCGGCCAGGGCCTTGCGGGCCTCATTGGCCACCAGCGAGCCCACCACGGACGCGGCCTGCGCGCTGGCGTTCATGGAGGCACCGGAGCTGCGCTCCAGCGTGCGTCGGCCCGTCGCCAGCAGCGTGTAGATTTCCGACTCCGGCAGCGGCGGGTCACTGGTGGGCTTGAGCGTGATTTCCCGCCCCTGGCCCCGGATGGTGACGAACACGGTGACCTTGGCGCTGTCGTTGCGGTGCTCGGCGGTGACGTTGATGTACGGCGCCATGGCCGGGCCGGTGAAGCGCACCTGGCTGTCGCGCTGGATGTCGAAGCGGCGGCCGAGCACGTCCACGCGCCCGCGCAGCACGCGCACCTCACCGAACAGGCGCGCCACGTCCGTGTATTCGACGCGAAAGTCATCCGACAGTCCCAGCTCCGCGTTGATGTCGGAGCCCTTCACCCAGAGGTTGCGGGGCGCATTCACATTCACCCAGAACACAATGGGTGGCGTGGCCGTTTCCTCCGCGTCTTCCTCCGCCACGCCCTCCGCCGGGGCCGCGCCTTCCACGGGTGTCCCGTCGGGATTCGCCGGGGGCTGCGCCTGGGCCGCTTCCTTGCGCTTCTTGCGGTCCAGCGGCTCTCCGTTGCGTACCAGCACCACGTCGCCGGGCCGCTCCAGCGCCTGCAGGTCCTTGCGCTTGGCTTCCGGCAGCTCGATGGTGGCCTCGGGGATGGTGACGTTGCGCAGGTTGACCAGTCGCTGGGACAGCGTGCCCTCCACCTTCGCGCGCAGGCTCACCAGCGCCATGAGCTGGTCGTCGACGATGATGGGGAAGTTGCGCATCACCAGCGGCGGGTCGGACGTCCCGGGGCTGGACAGCTCGTACTCATTCCGGGCGTTGAGCACCGCGGTCAGCGGCGAGTTGAGGTGCAGTGAGCCGTTGCCGGCCTTCGCCGACAGCGTCGTGAAGGCGATGGATTCGCGGCTGGCCTTCAGGGCGAGCTGGATGTCGCGGTACTCGCCCAGGCCCATCAGCCCCAGCTTGCCGTCCTTCCACTCCACGCTGCCGTTGATGCGGGGCGCGCCCAACGTGCCGGCGACGCTGGCGTCCGCCTGGAGCACGCCGCCGATGCTGCGCAGCATCTCCACCGTGCCGGACAGGAAGGCCGGGTTGAAGTTGCGCGCCTTGAGCGCGACCTCCACCGGCGCGTTGTCTGTCTGGAGGCCCCGGTTGAGCGCGGGCAGTGACACGTCCAGACCCAGGCCTCCGTTCACCAGCATGGTGCCGCCGCCCGGCTCGGTGAGCAGCAGGTCGAAGCGGGAGCGGGTGTCCCGGTACGTGTAGTTCAGGCGCACCTGGCCCAGCCCCGTGTTGCCCACGCCCAGGTCCTGCACGCCGGCGGTGAGCTCCATCTGCGGCGTGTCGAGCGTGCCCCGCGCGCCCAGCTCCATGGCCAGCACGCCCTGGATGCCCTGGGACCGGCCGCCCTGCGGTGGCGGCGCGCCCTCCGCCACGGGCGACGCCGGGGTGGCCAGGCCGGGAAGCTCCTGCAGCGGCACCGGGCCCACGCGGCCGGTGATGTCGAAGGGGATGTGGCCGTAGACCTCGCGGTCCTGGAGCGCGCCCAGCGGAGCCGCCAGCGTGGCCGTCAGCTGCGCCAGCGGTCCGTCCTGGCGCTGCGCGTTCAGCGTGAGCTTCACGTCCTTGTCGCCGCCCACGACGCTGAGCTGCCCGTTCATGGGCGGCAGCCCGTTCATCGTCACGGCGTTGGCCTGCACGCGCAGCGTCGCGTGGGGCACCAGGACCGAGCCCTCGAAGTCCAGGTGCGCCGTCACCGTGCCGTCCGGTTGCTGCACGCCGCTCATGCCCTTGAGCAGGGTGAGGGGCAGCTGCGTCACGCGGGCCTCCACGCCCAGCGTCGTCGCCAGGAGCTCATCGGGCGTGGGCGGCTTCGCCATCAGCCCGCCCACCGTGAAGGGCGTCCGCAGGGCCAGGTACGTCTGCGAGCCCAGGCCCTCCACGTCCAGGCGCGCATCCAGCGTCTGGTCCTCGCGGTCGGACGCGGCGCGCAGTTGGAAGGCCAGCGGCTGAGGTAGCGAGAAGCCCGGCGGCGGCGTCTGGTAGTGCACGTCCTGCCCGCGGAGGGTGAAGTCCAGCAGGGGCTCACGCGCGGGGCCTTCCACGGTCAGCGTGCCGGCCAGTCGGCCGCTGGCGCTCTCGGGCTGGCCCGCGAGCTTCATGGCGCCGGCGATGTCCAGGTCCTCCAGATTCAGGCGCACGGACATCGCATCGCGCCGGCGCTTGAGCACGCCCTGCACCGGCACGTCGAACTCGGCGGCGAGCCGCGCCACGGGCAGGCTGGCCGCCAGCGTCCCGGTGGCGCGGTCCTTCACGTAGCGCGCCTTCAGCTTTGCCTGGAGCCCCTCGTAGCCGCGCGCGCTGCCGTCTTCCAGCCGCAGGTCGGTCTCCGCGTCGGGGAGCGCCATCGTCCCGCTGACGGCGGCGTGGCCTGTCAGCCTGCCGCCCAGGCCCAGTGACTCCGGGACGAAGGACCTGGGCAGCCGCGACAAATCGAACGCGCCCAATTCCACGCGCGCGTTGACGCGCTGGCCGCGCATCGCGCCCTGTAGCGACAGCGTCTGCCCCTCCGACGCGAGCCGCAGCGGGGGCGTCACCTCGACGTTGCCTCCGCCGAAGCCCACGTGCGTGGGCGCCTGGAGCGTCCAGGTGGCCTCCGGCCAGAACAGCGCCAACTGCCGGATGGCCAGCCCCTGGCGATTGCCGTCCACCTGGCCACTGAGCGTGAGCCCCAGCTCCGCGTCTCCCGCCACGCGCACGCTGGCCTCCAGCGCACGCTCCTGTGTGGCCAGCGTGACGGCGACGTCGCGCAAGTCCCGTCCGCCCGCCTTCAGCCGGGACATCACCAGCGTGGCGTTGGACGTGAGGGGGTGGCTGACGTCCGGCATCTCCAGCTTCAAGGACACGTCATGCGCCGCCACGTCGCCGTACCGCAGCGCCGCGAAGCCACCGTCGACCTTCACGGCGGGCGTGCGCAGCGGGCCCTTCACGGAGAAGTCCAACGTGCCGTTGCCCGCCATGGGGGCCACCACGCCCGGCATCAGCTTGGACAGCATCTGCGAGAGCAGGGCGAGGTTGCCGGCGGTGAGGCCGCCTTGCAGGTTCACCGACTCCGCGGTGCCGTCTCCCTTGGCCTGCAGGGCCACGCCCGGCGCGAGCATCCGCAGCCGCATCAGCGAATACCGGCCCTCCTTCGCGCTGGCCTCCAGCTCCACCGGCCCCAGCGGCTGGCCCAGGTATTGGGATGGGGACACGGTGAGCTTCACCTCGCCTTCCATCGACTCCAGGCTCGTGCCTCCGCCCTTCGCGTCCAGGTCCGCGGCGATGCGCGTCTTGGGGCCCTGCGCCATCAGCTCCGACAGGTCCACGTCGCGCGCCTTCACGGACAGGCCGTCGGTGCGCATCCGCTCCAAATCCATGCCGCCCTTCACGGACACGGAGGCGCTGGCGGCCTTCGCGGTGACGTCCACCCGCGCCGCGTCGCCGTCCAGTCCGGCGGAGCCCTCCGCGGACACCGGCACCCGCAACGGCCAGGTGGGCACGAAGGCCCGCAGCAGGTCGGGCGGCGCGGACAGGCGCCGCAGCTCCAGTCCTGCTCGGAGCGGGCCCTCCGGCGCGCCCGGCGGCGTCTCTGGCGGGAGCTTCGCGCGGCCGCTGGCGTCCAGCACCAGCCCCGCGGCCTCCAGGTCGACATCGCCTTCGAAGGCGCCCTCTTCGCCGCGGGCCTTCAGCGCCAGCCGCACGGGCCCGGATACGGGACGGGCGAGGCTCGCGGTGGCGTCCAGGTTCGCGCCCACGCTCTGCGTCGCGGCGGCGTAGCGAGCCGAGCCCCGGGCATCCAGGTCCTCCAGCCGCACCTGCCGCTCACCGCCTTCGGGCAACGCCTGGCGGAAGTCGACATAGCCGTCCTCGAGCACGAGCTCGTGCAAGTCCAGCGTCAGCGAGCCGCGGCCCTTGGAGGGCTCCTCGGGGCTGGGCGTGCGGGGCTCCAACGCGCGCGTCAGATTCAGTCCGCGCTCGTCCTGGGCCAGATACAGGCGCGGACGCTCGAGGCGCGCGGAGGGGAGGTTCACGTGCTGGCGCACCAGCCCCGCCAGCCGCGCGCGCACGTCCACCCGGGCGATCTCCGCCACCAGCTCGCCTTCAGGGTCATACAGCTTCACGTCCTCGAGGATGACGCCGCTCAGGGACAGGTCCAGGCGCCCCAGCTCCAGCCGGCCGGAGAGCTGCTCATGGGCCAGCGCGAGTCCCTTCTGGACGAGCCAGGCCTCTCCGCGCGACGTCGTGACGAAGACGAGCACGCCCGCGACGACGAGCACGATGAGGCCCACGAGGCCCAGCAGGCCCCACAGCACGCGGCGGCCCCAGCGCGCGGGCCGGCGGGGTGGGGGAGGCGTGGCGCTCGGGGCGGATTCCGTCAAAACGCCTCTCCAATCGACAGGTGCAGCGCGCACAGCCCGTCCGGAGCGCCCGCGAACGCGCCGCTGGGCGTCGTCGGGCCCGTGGGCCTCCACCGGCTTCCGATGCCGAAGCAGCCTCCGGCTTCGGGATAGATGTATCCCGGGGTGGAAACGGGCAATCCCCCGCCAATGTTCAACCGCCGGGCGATGTCCAGCCGGACGGGCCCGACGACCGTCAGATACCGCAGGCCCATGCCCACGGCGTGGTAGTGCTGGGGGCCGAAGAGCTTGGGCCGGTTCGCGTGGGAGAAGTCCTCGATGCCCACCAGGCCCGTGTCATAGAAGGCCGCCACCATCAGGCTCTCCGTGAACTGGTAGCGCATCTCCACCGAGGTCTCGAAGAGGCTGTTGCCACCCACGGGCACGGTGTCCCATTCCTCGTCCTGGACGACATCCGGGTTGCCGTCGCCGTCCACGTCCGCCGTGCGCTGCAGGGCGGCCAGGGGGGACAGGCGCTGGCCGTTGAAGCCGCGCATGAACGTGCCACCGCCCGAGAAGAAGCGGGTGACGATGGAGCTCTGGCCGCCGCCCGCGGGGTTCAGCGTGCCCGCGCGCACCTTCGCCGCCAGGATGAACCGCTTGTCCTCGCCGAACGAACGGTAGACGCGCAGGTCGGGCAGCAGGCGGACGTAGTTGAAGTCTCCCATGAGGGGCGTGCCTCCGCCCTTCTGGACGGAGAGGGAGATGTAGTAGCCGTCGCGCGGCTCGATGACGTCATCGCGCCGGTCCCAGGTGAAGGCCAGCTCCAGGAAGCTGAGCGCCACGTTGCACTGCGCCTGGCCCTCGCCGCAGCCCAGGACGATGGGCGGCACGCGGGAGTCGGCGCTGACGCGGCCACTGAGCCGGTACACCTGGAGGTTGTACGACGGGAAGATGGAGAAGTCGGGGTGCGGCTGCCAGATGACACCCGTCTGGAGCCTGCCGCCCCAGAAGTCATAGGCCTGCTCCAGGCCCTTCTCCACGCTGAGCGAGTTCTGCGCCCGCAAGTCCCTGAAGAGGAAGCGGGGCTGCTCGTACTCGGCGGTGACGTCAAAGACGGGACCGTCCTTGTTGAAGTTGAGGACGTTGGGGATGAAGGCGTAGCCCAGCCGGCCGCGGACGGTGAAGCGTCGCAGGCCGCCGCCGAAGTTGCGGTGGGTCCACTCGCCCACCGCGCGGACCTCCTGCCGGGCCGCGTCCACGCCCAGGCCGCCGCCCAGTCGCACGGAGCGGAAGGGCGCCTCGCGCACGTCCACCACCACCGGCACCGTGCCGGATTCGCGGTCCGGCGCGCCGCGGTTCACCTTCACCGCGCCGAACACGCCCATGCGGAACACGCGTGCCTGCGCGTTGGCCAGCGCCGTCTCGCTGTACCAGTCCCCCTTCTTCAGCGCGCCCGTCACCTGCTCGATGATGCGGCGCGGAGGCACCTGGGGATTGGCGTCCGTGGCGACGAAGGTGTTGCCGAAGCGGTAGCGAATGCCGGGCCGGGTGCGCAATTCCACCACCGCCTGCCTTGTGTCCACGTCCACCCGGACCTCGCCGTCGACTTCGGCCTCGGCGTAGGCCAGCTCGCGCAGCCGCTCCTGCACGCGGACCTTCGCTTCCTCCCAGGACTCTTCCTTGAAGATGTCGCCTTCGTGCAGGGGCAGTCCGTCCAGCACGTACTTGCGGTGCTCCTCGCGCACGTCCTCCGGCAGGGTATTCAGGCCCGTCACCTGGATTTCGCTGATGCGGGTGGGGTCGCCCTCCTGCACGCTGATGTCGATGGCGACCTTGTCGTCACCGGCAGGCTTCACCTCGGCGTGGGTGACCTTCGCCTGGTAGAAGCCCTGGGCCTGGTAGTACCGCTCGATGCGGCGCAGGTCCGCCTGCCACGCGTTGGCGTCGAAGTAGCTGGGGCCGCCAAAGGGCCAGAAGCTCCAGAAGGGCGTGGCGGTGGTGAGGATGCGGTCCTTGATGGCGCCCTCGCTCACCTGGTCCGTGCCCTGGATTTCCAGGTCGGTGACCTTGGGCCCCGAGGGGGGCGGCGCATTCGTGGTGGCGCAGGCCGCGGTGAGCAGCAGCGCGAGCGGAGTGGCAAGGCGGAGGTATCTGAGCAGGTCGGCGGCCACGGGGTGTTTCATAGCTGGAAGGCTCGCGGCCCCAACACTTCTTCCGTCCAGGATGGCAGTGCTTTGTCGCATACCGGGACGTCGGGTCAAACCCCAGTGTCCGGTGCCGCGGAATGGCGCCTCGCGAAGACGTGCAAGCCGCTCCCACCTGGCCCAAGATGGGGGGCCATGGCCCAGTCCCGGCGAATCAGAAGCCTGGTGTTCTCCGTGCTCGCGGTATGCGTGTCCTCGTGTGGTGTCTCCGAGGACGAGGCGGTGCGCCCCAAGGAGGGCGAGAGCTTGTCGGACGCGCCCTACTGCGGCTCGTTCGGCTGCGTGAACCCGTACCAGTTCTGCGCGGAAATCTTCCTGGAGTTCGGCCGCTCGCCGCCCATCTGCGTCTTCGACGACATCTGCGAGCGGCTGGAGTGCGCCAACTCCAGCCGTACCTGCGCCCTGTTCGACGGCTTCCCGGCCCAGGTGAAGTGCATCAAACCGTGAGGCCGCGCGTGTCCGCCCACTTCGGGGCCCCGGGCGGACGGTGTCTCAGCGCCGCGCGGACGCGGTGAGCCAGGCCAGCCGTTCAGCGGCCTCGCGCGTGCGCGAATCGGTGAGCAGGTCGCTCACGTTCTGTTCGATGCGGTAGGCCCAGTTCGAATCGCTCATGGAGCCGGGCAGGTTGATGCGGTCCCGGGTGCCGAGCACGTCCTGCCAGGGCAGCACGCACAGGTCGCTGTTGGCGTTGAGCGCCGAGGCCAGCATGGCCCGGTGCACGTCCGGGGTGAACTCGCGGGTGAGGGCCACGCCGTTGAGCTCCGGCCATGAGCGCGCCGCCGCCTGCCGCTCGTGGTCGCCCGCGCCCTCCCACCACTCGGCCACCGTGTCCGTGTCATGCGTGCCGGTGGTGACCAGGGACACCGCCGGGAACTGGCGCGGGTCGCGGTAGTGGTTGTCGTCGCGCTCCCAGCGCATCACCCGGTAGCCGGGCAGCTGGAGCTCCGCGAGGATGTGGCGCACGAAGTGCGGAATCACGCCCAGGTCCTCGGCGACGATGCCAGCGCCCTCGGACAGCAGGCGGAAGGTCTTCTCGCCCAGGCGGCGGTGGCTCTCCTCGTCCGGCGGGATGAAGCGCCCGGTGGGCGTCTGCGCGTCGCGAATCCACTGCCGGAAGTACCCCACCGCGTGGTCCACGCGGCGCAAGTCGTAGTAGCTGGCCGCCTTCTTCGCGCGCGTCTTCAGCCACGCGAAGTCGTCCTTCTCCATGGCCGCCAGGTCGAAGTAGGGCAGGCCCCAGTCCTGGCCCGTGGCGGAGAAGTCATCCGGAGGCACGCCCAGGCGGGCGTCGCGCCGCAGGATGTCCGGGTGCGCCCACACGTCCGCGCTGTCCTGACCGATGATGAACGGCTCGTCGCCGCACAGGAGGACGTCCTTGGCGCGGGCCTGCGTCCGCACCTCGTTCCACTGCTGCTCGGCCACCCACTGGAGCCAGGCGTGGTAGCGCACGCGGCGCTCCAGCTCCCGGGACTTCTGGGCCAGGGCCTCGGGCTGACGGGTGCGCAGCGGCTCCGGCCACTCCCACCACGGGCGGCGCTCCTCCTGCTCGCTGATGGCGGTGAAGAGCGCGTAGCTCTCCAGCCATTCGCCCTGGGCGTCGCGCCATTGGCGGAAGGCCTTCGCCCGCTCGGACTGGGGCGCCCAGTGCTGCGCTTCGAAGACGTCGAAGGCGCGCGCGAAGGCGGTGTCCTTGAGAGGGAAGACCAGGTCGTAGCGCACGCGCGGCGCCGAGCGCGCCTCGGCCAGCTGGGCGCGCTGGGCGTCGGACAGGGCCGCCTCGCCGCCGGCCGCGGTGAACTCCGGCAGCCGCTGCAGGTCGATGAAGAGGGGATTGAGGCCGAAGGCCGAGCGCGTCGCGTAGGGGCTCGGGTCGCCCGGCGCGGTGGGCAGCAGCGGCAGCACCATCAGCATCCGCTGGCGGGCGGCCTTCATCCAGGTGAGCAGTCCCTCCAGGGCACCGAAGTCACCGATGCCAAAGTCGGTCTGCGAGCGGAGGGAGAAGAGCGGGAGCAAAAGACCGGAGAGCCGGCCAGGGGTGGACATGGTGCGATGCAATCTGCCCCAGCCCCGCGCTGGTGGGAACTGCGGACGCTCTCCGAGTGTGTCTGGGTTCTTCTCTTTCCGGACGGAAGGGCCGTTAACATCCAGGTGTGAACTGGTTGCCGGAGTCTTTCTACGCCCGTCCCGCGCTGGTGGTCGCCCGGGAGCTGCTCGGCGCCTTGCTGGTGGTGGAGGAGGGCGGGCAGCGCCGGGT
>NZ_VHLB01000055.1:0-60148 GCF_006547365.1 Myxococcus sp. AB056
GGATTGGGCGGAGGGGCGGGCAACGTCCACCGGCGGTTGCGGCAGTTCGAGGCGCTACGGCAGGCGTCCGTGTGTCTGGGGCTCGCTCGCCGCTTGGTGGCGGCGAAGCTGGAGGGGCAGCTCCGCTTTTTGCTGCGCTCCTCGCGCGGTGACTCGGAGTCGCGTCAGGTGCTGGCCTCGGCGGTGCGGGACCTCCGGGCGTTGCTGCCGAAGTGCGAGGAGGCTCCGTCGCTGGAGGTGCTCCTGGGGTTGGAGGGCGCGGGCGCGGCGCGGTACTTCGGCGCGCTGCCGTACCTTCAAGGCGACGACGTGGACACGCGGCTGCGCTTCGAGGGGCGCAACCGGCGGCCTCCGAGGGACCGGTTCAACGCGGTGCTCGGCTTCTTGTATGGGCTGGTCCACCGGGAGGTGGAGGCGGCCATCCGGGCGGTGGGGCTGGATGTGGCGTTTGGCTTCTACCATCAGCCCCGGGGCACGGCGGGGCCGTTGGGGCTGGATGTGATGGAGCTGTTCAGGGTGCCGCTGGCGGACATGCCGCTGGTGGGCTCGGTGAACCGGCGGGCGTGGGACGCAGACGCGGACTTCGAGGTGACGTCCGAGCACGTCTGGCTCAGCAAGGCGGGGCGGGCGAAGGCCATCGAGCTGTACGAGCGGCGCAAGCGGGAGACGTGGAAGCACAACGTGCTGGGGTACTCGCTCAGCTACGCGCGGCTGGTGGAGCTGGAGGTGCGGCTGCTGGAGAAGGAGTGGACCGGCAAGCCGGGGCTGTTCGCGACGTTCCGCTTGAGGTGAGCCATGGCCGAGCCGAGGCGTTGGTATTTGATTACCTATGACATCCGCGACCCCAAGCGGTGGCGGAAGGTGCATGCCCTGCTGAAGGGATACGGGGAGTGGCTGCAGCTCTCCGTGTTCCGCTGCTCGCTGACGGACCGGGACCGGGAGAAGCTGCGCTGGGAGCTGTCGCGGCGGATGGACGCCGTGGATACGTTGCTGGTGATTGGGCTGTGTGGCGGGTGCGTGGAGCGCGTGCGCGCCATCAACGCGAAGGAGGACTGGCCGGAGGAGCCCGCACCGTTCAAGGTGCTGTGAAGCAGGCGACAATCAAGCACCTCGCCGTGGCGGAGGCCCGCGACGGCGAAAGTGGCGGATTCCCCTGTCGTTTCATGGGGTTGGGGCTCTTTGACAGGTGAATAGGTGCATGATCGATGAAAAGCCGAGTGGTTTCATGGGGTTGGTAATTCTGGGTAGGGGCTGGGATGCACAACCTTGGTGAAGGAGGGGGAGGTGCTTGAAAAGGGGTTTGTAAGGTGCCGGAATTGCTGGGGGATTCAGGCGGGCTGTCCCGCTCGCCGTGATGCCGAAAGGCGTTGAGCACCTGCGCCCGTCGAAGCCCACCGAAGACACCGGGCCCGGTCCCGCTCGCCGTGATGCCGAAAGGCGTTGAGCACCGCGGAAACTGGTCGGTCCCGCTCGCATCCACGGTCCCGCTCGCCGTGATGCCGAAAGGCGTTGAGCACCGGCTCGGATTGGCTACGGGCCGCAGCGCGGGCACCTGTCCCGCTCGCCGTGATGCCGAAAGGCGTTGAGCACCGCCGCTACCAGTCCCAGGACACGCAGGACAGACCCAGTCCCGCTCGCCGTGATGCCGAAAGGCGTTGAGCACATGTCCAGCTGCTGGCGGAGCCTCCGGGCGTTGCTGTCCCGCTCGCCGTGATGCCGAAAGGCGTTGAGCACATTCACCCATTCTCACGCTTCCAGGCTTAACAGGGGTCCCGCTCGCCGTGATGCCGAAAGGCGTTGAGCACGAAAAGGGAGATGGCCTTACGGACTCGGAGCTTAGTCCCGCTCGCCGTGATGCCGAAAGGCGTTGAGCACTCTGCCTGGAGTGCAGACACGAGACCCTCCAGGGTCCCGCTCGCCGTGATGCCGAAAGGCGTTGAGCACCGCACGCTACGGGAGAGGCACTGACGCATCTTGTCCGGTCCCGCTCGCCGTGATGCCGAAAGGCGTTGAGCACTTCTGGCGCAAGTCGGGCGCCCTGGCGCTCGGCTTGGTCCCGCTCGCCGTGATGCCGAAAGGCGTTGAGCACATGGGGAGCGGCGTCGCATCGTTACTCCCGAGCAGGGTCCCGCTCGCCGTGATGCCGAAAGGCGTTGAGCACAACCGCTGTTGTCGACCCGCGTGCCGAGGAACACGCCTCGGTCCCGCTCGCCGTGATGCCGAAAGGCGTTGAGCACCTGGCCAACCCTCGCGCAGCATCTCCACGGCGATGTCCCGCTCGCCGTGATGCCGAAAGGCGTTGAGCACTTTCCTTCCAGCGCTGCGGCTTCGGACCGCTTCGCCTCGGTCCCGCTCGCCGTGATGCCGAAAGGCGTTGAGCACTCGAACCAGACGCGGATTGTCTTGTCGCCGCGCATCCGGGCGGTCCCGCTCGCCGTGATGCCGAAAGGCGTTGAGCACAAGGCCACGTCCAGGGTCTGGGTCTCCGAGCAGTAGTCCCGCTCGCCGTGATGCCGAAAGGCGTTGAGCACTGGTTCCGGCCTCCTCAGTTCATGAATGCCCTGAGCGTCCCGCTCGCCGTGATGCCGAAAGGCGTTGAGCACACTGGAGCAATCGCCAGGACAATCGAGAGGATGGTAACGAGTCCCGCTCGCCGTGATGCCGAAAGGCGTTGAGCACTTCATCGTTTCGACGTCCTTTCGTGTGTGACGGGTCCCGCTCGCCGTGATGCCGAAAGGCGTTGAGCACACGAAAGCGCGGAACTCCATGCCGGGGCTGCCCCACCGGTCCCGCTCGCCGTGATGCCGAAAGGCGTTGAGCACGCGCAACCATGATGCTTAGAGGGCCAGGACTGGAGTCCCGCTCGCCGTGATGCCGAAAGGCGTTGAGCACCCTGAGCAGTCGCCTCACACTCAGCCACATAAGACGTCCCGCTCGCCGTGATGCCGAAAGGCGTTGAGCACATTCCGTTCGGCAGGACAAAGTCAGGGGTGTAGCGGCGTCCCGCTCGCCGTGATGCCGAAAGGCGTTGAGCACTTTCCCAGGGGGGTTCGAGGGCTCCCACCTCAGAAGTCCCGCTCGCCGTGATGCCGAAAGGCGTTGAGCACGCGAAGTCCTGCAGGTGGACGGGCCGCCCCTGCGCCGTCCCGCTCGCCGTGATGCCGAAAGGCGTTGAGCACTTGGTCCACGAGGCTGCGAGTCCTTCGATTTCACCTGTCCCGCTCGCCGTGATGCCGAAAGGCGTTGAGCACCCGATGGGGCGGGCGCGATGAAGCGCGCGCTGACCTTCGTCCCGCTCGCCGTGATGCCGAAAGGCGTTGAGCACCCATAAATCGGCGTCCGGCCACCGGTGGCCATCGAGTCCCGCTCGCCGTGATGCCGAAAGGCGTTGAGCACACGCGACCGACGAAGAAGCCCGAAGCCAGGCCGAGAATGGTCCCGCTCGCCGTGATGCCGAAAGGCGTTGAGCACGGCACCCAGAGGGGGACCGACAGCACACCGGCGGGTCCCGCTCGCCGTGATGCCGAAAGGCGTTGAGCACCTCCTCCGAGCGTCAGGGCTGTAGTCAATTCACAGTCCCGCTCGCCGTGATGCCGAAAGGCGTTGAGCACCTTGGCGCCGCCATTGACACCCTGGTGGCTGGCGCGGTCCCGCTCGCCGTGATGCCGAAAGGCGTTGAGCACCAGACGTCCTTCAATGGGCCACTGGGCGGCGCGGCAGGTCCCGCTCGCCGTGATGCCGAAAGGCGTTGAGCACCGGGGCCTCCGGCGGCGCGTCGTCACCCCAGCCCGGCGCGTCCCGCTCGCCGTGATGCCGAAAGGCGTTGAGCACTACTTCGCCGCGTCGTTCACGTTGCCCGCGTTCCCCAGTCCCGCTCGCCGTGATGCCGAAAGGCGTTGAGCACCTCTGGTGGACGGTGAGAACGTCCCCCGTGCTCGGGTCCCGCTCGCCGTGATGCCGAAAGGCGTTGAGCACTACCTTTCCGGGTCCACGTAGTTGACCCCCGTGTTGTCCCGCTCGCCGTGATGCCGAAAGGCGTTGAGCACCGAGCCCTCAAGGTCGAAATACCCAGAGGCATCCGCCGGTCCCGCTCGCCGTGATGCCGAAAGGCGTTGAGCACTCCATGACCCCCGCGAGTGCAGGCGCCTTCGGCAAGGTCCCGCTCGCCGTGATGCCGAAAGGCGTTGAGCACCCTCCAGACCGTTGGGGGACTCCACTTGGGTATGGTCCCGCTCGCCGTGATGCCGAAAGGCGTTGAGCACGCAGGGTTCCGAAACGTTGTAGACACGAACAGGCTTGTCCCGCTCGCCGTGATGCCGAAAGGCGTTGAGCACTCGGGAGCCAACGTGCTGGACCCAGGCCACACTGTCCCGCTCGCCGTGATGCCGAAAGGCGTTGAGCACAAGCAGACGGAGATATGGGCGAAGTACCAGCCTGGAGTCCCGCTCGCCGTGATGCCGAAAGGCGTTGAGCACCAACCCTTCCTCGACATCTCCGAATTCGGCCTTCAGTCCCGCTCGCCGTGATGCCGAAAGGCGTTGAGCACGGAGCTTCTGGCAGAATCTCTCCGGTCGTGATGACGGTCCCGCTCGCCGTGATGCCGAAAGGCGTTGAGCACAGATTGCTCAGGCGCTCCTCGTAGACATCGAAGAAGTCCCGCTCGCCGTGATGCCGAAAGGCGTTGAGCACTCTTTGACTGTCTCGACGACTTCACGCGCAGCGGCGGCCAGGTCCCGCTCGCCGTGATGCCGAAAGGCGTTGAGCACGCCCAGCGCACTACTCCGCCGGCGGGGCTTGGCACTGGTCCCGCTCGCCGTGATGCCGAAAGGCGTTGAGCACCCTACTAGCTGGTCGTCGGAAAGCTCATATCCGTTGTCCCGCTCGCCGTGATGCCGAAAGGCGTTGAGCACTGACACGTTGGTCCGGAGATTTACCTTTAGTTCGTCCCGCTCGCCGTGATGCCGAAAGGCGTTGAGCACGCTACTCCCTGGACCACGTGGGGAGCTGCCGGTGAAGTCCCGCTCGCCGTGATGCCGAAAGGCGTTGAGCACCGCCCCTGGGGATTCGAGAAGACAAACCGAATATCGTCCCGCTCGCCGTGATGCCGAAAGGCGTTGAGCACCGAACGCGCAGTAAGCGCCAACAGGCTCCACGCAAGTCCCGCTCGCCGTGATGCCGAAAGGCGTTGAGCACAGCTTCGCCGCGCACCTCGAGCAGGTCGACCGCGTCCCGCTCGCCGTGATGCCGAAAGGCGTTGAGCACACATATTCGTCGAGAGACAGCTTGAAGAAGCTCTGGGTCCCGCTCGCCGTGATGCCGAAAGGCGTTGAGCACTCGGCCGGGCGGTGCCCTCCACGGGAGGGGGCTGGTCCCGCTCGCCGTGATGCCGAAAGGCGTTGAGCACTTCCTGCCGAAGCAGTGCAACGCAGTGGACTTACGCGGTCCCGCTCGCCGTGATGCCGAAAGGCGTTGAGCACCGCGTGTCCTTACCGGTGTGCGCGATGAAGTCCAGGAGTCCCGCTCGCCGTGATGCCGAAAGGCGTTGAGCACTGTTTGGGTTGGTCAACAGTGCGGACCCCAAGCGTGTCCCGCTCGCCGTGATGCCGAAAGGCGTTGAGCACTACAACTCGCCCAACGACTTCGCCACGGCCTACCTCCTGGGTCCCGCTCGCCGTGATGCCGAAAGGCGTTGAGCACCCGTTGGGAAACGGCACCAGGGTATTCAGGGTCGAACCCGTCCCGCTCGCCGTGATGCCGAAAGGCGTTGAGCACCCAGGTGTCGCGCTTTCCGGCTGGCTGACCAAGGTCCCGCTCGCCGTGATGCCGAAAGGCGTTGAGCACAGTCGTGCAGGGCTACGTGTCTTGCTCCCCTCGCCTGTCTCGCTCGCCGTGATGCCGAAAGGCGTTGAGCACGCTCAGGCGTCGAACTGCCGCGGAGGATGTCCGTGGTCCCGCTCGCCGTGATGCCGAAAGGCGTTGAGCACCCGTCCCTCCCGAACGACTCCATCAGGTTCAGCGTCCCTCTCGCCGTGATGCCGAAAGGCGTTGAGCACCTCGAAGCCATCCTCGCCGCGCCGCAGGCCTGGGTGGTCCCGCTCGCCGTGATGCCGAAAGGCGTTGATCACGCAGCAACGAGGGGGATGATCTCTTGCTTGATACGTCCCGCTCGCCGTGATGCTGAAAGGCGTTGAGCACAAGGTTCTCGGAGCGGAGCTCATGGGCGGAGACGTCCCGCTCGCCGTGGTGCCGAAAGGCGTTGAGCACGCAACTGGCGCGGACTGGCGTAGAAGGAGCCCAGGAGTCCCGCTCGCCGTGATGCCGAGAGGCGTTGAGCACGCATTGGCGTAGTTGATAATGAGGGGCACGGTAACGGTCCCGCTTGCCGTGATGCCGAGAGGCGTTGAGCACCTGTTCGTGATGGTGGCGGAACGCGGATTCAGCGTCCCGCTCGCCGTGATGCCGAGAGGCGTTGAGCACTCCAGCTCCACCTTGCGCATCTGGGACGGGCCCGGGGTCCCGCTCGCCGTGATGCCGAGAGGCGTTGAGCACCCGCAGCTCCCGCCGCATCCTTCGGGGCCGCAGGATGTCCCGCTCGCCGTGATGCCGAGAGGCGTTGAGCACACGACAACGGGTTGACCGCCACGGGGCCCACGGGAGTCCCGCTCGCCGTGATGCCGAGAGGCGCCTGGTGCCTCCGCCTCGGGCAAACCTCACGAGGTTCGATGGCCTCTTCGCTCCAGGCGATGAACTGCGGCCATTTCTGGTGCCCCAAGCAGGTGTGAAGGGGGCCATCGCGGGCTGCGCGGCCTGTCCACCGGCCTGAAGCATCCCTCGGGCGGCTTTGTCAGCGCCTCTCCTCGGACCCTCTGCTTCCTCCCCTCCACGGGGCCCCTATCACTCTCATGGAGCATCGGGAGGCGGCCGTAGTCAGACAAGAGGGGCGTCATGAACGCCCCTTGCTAGCCCGCAGAGTCTTCAGCGGAAGCCAGGTGTCGTCCTCCATCTCTTATGTCTGGGTATGGCGGCTCCCTACCTTCCTACGAGTCAGCCATTAGAACTAGAATCACGGCAGCAGTCCAAGGGGGGAATATGGTGCTGGTGGACGTATGGGAAGAGCATCTTGACGAAGCCTCCTTTCACTGGGAGCAGTGGGAGCGAGCCCTGGTGGCTCCCGACTTCACGCTGACGGAGACTGCGGAGCGCGAGGAGCGCCTGCTGGCCCACCTCGAAGGCCTGGGGGATGCCGCTGCACTCTCCCTGGTGTTGCGCCCAGCCTTCGGCTCCGAGGAGCGTTCACGCCAGAGCGCGGCGACGTACGCATTGTTGTCCCTGGGTGGGCTGGATGAATCGCTTGCACGATTCCTGGGGGCGTCGACGGAGGCTCGCGCCGGAATCCGCCGCGCCTTGGAATTGAGCGAGGCTCCCGGCCTCGGCGCACAGCTGAGGGAGGTGCTGAAGAGAAACGACTTGGACGCGCAGGCCCACGTCCTGGAAGCGTTGGTCTTCCGCCAGGAGGTGCCACGGGAAATACTGGCACGCTTCTTCACGCACGATGAGCCCCGAGCGCGAATGACGGCCCTACGTGCGGCAATGCCCCTTCCCGAGGATGCCGTGAGCAGGTTGTTGCCGGCGCTGCTGGACTCCGCCCACCCTGGCATCCGTGCGGCCGCGATGGAAGCGGGCTTGGCATCTGGCGTGCGGCTGGCCTGGGACGCGTGTCGCAAGGCGGTGCAGCGCCGCGAGCCGGGCATGCCCGAGGCTCTCACGCTCCTCGCGATTGGCGGCGCAGATGCGGACACTGCCCTGTTGGTGGAACTGCTGCAGTCACCAGATCTGCGTCCAGATGTCCTATGGGCACTGGGATTCAGTGGACGCGTGCGGGCCGTGGAAGCCTGCCTGGAATACCTTGCGGAGCCCTCGGTGGCGCGCCTGGCCGGCGAGGCCTTCTCCTCCATGACGGGCTTGCTGCTGGAGGGCGCATATGCACTGCCGCCAAGGTCGCATCCCGAGCCATCGGATGACCCGGACGCAAGCCTTGAGCCCAAACCTGAGGATGACTTGCCCTGGCCTCACGTGGCCGCCATCACCGCGTGGTGGAGTGAGGCACGCAAGCGCTTCGACAAGGGCGCGCGTTATTTGCTGGGACAACCCTTCAGCGGCTCCGTCCTGGTGGACGCGCTGGAATCCAGCCCCATGCGGCGCCGGCACGTTCTAGCGCGCGAGCTGGCCATTCGCACTCGCGGCAAGCACGTCATCCCGACGCGCGCCTTCTCCCTCCGCCAGCGCGTGGCCCTTGCGAATGCCCGAACGGACTGCGCGCACATGCGGGACGTGCCACTCATCCATACCCTGCGTTGAGGCCAGGAGCGATACGCAATGCCCGCCCTCAAGAACTTCACCCCGTTCGCGGCCACGGACTTCCTTTCCCTGACGAAGCAGGGCGAGGAGTGCCTCGTCCTCGTCGTCGCGGGCAGCTTCACCCTCCCCCCGCCCGGGCGGCTTGCCACCACGCCGTTGTCCCCGTGCGACGAGCAGGTTCCTCCACCGAAGGCCGACGCGTATTGGGGCGAGCCCGAAAACTCGAGCCTCCGCTACGAGTCTCAAGCCGCATACACCCGGATGGCGACCGATGTGCTGCTACACGGCCGTGCGTGGGCACCCCGAGGCCGCAAGGTGACACGAACGCTGGTGACGGTGCGGGTGGGCGCACTGGAGAAGCAGGCCCTCATTTCGGGCGCACGCGTCTGGTACCGGAGCCTCGTGGGTCTGAGCGCGTCGGACCCGCTGCCCTTCGAGTCCGTGCCGCTTCAGTACGAGTACAGCTTCGGCGGTACCTCCGCGGCCTGGCGCGAGGCGCGAAACCCCGTGGGCCGGGGCTGCTACGAGAGCGCGAAGGACGCCATCGACAAGCCTCTCCCCGCCATCGAGGAGCCCCTGCATCCCATCCACAAATGGACGGACCGGCCGCCGCCGTGTGGCTTTGGCCCGGTGGCGCGACACTGGCAGCCTCGCCTCGGGTGGGCGGGGACGTACAACGGGGCGTGGGTGGAGCAGCGGGCGCCGCTCTGGCCCGAGGACTTCGACGAGCGCTTCCTCCAGACGGCACCCCAGGCGTTGCAGGCCTCGCCTCACCTCCGCGGCGGGGAACTCGTGGCGCTGGATGGCGTCTCACCGGACGGCCCCATCGCATTCACGCTTCCCTCGTTCCGTCTGCTGGCGCGCTGCACCTTTGTCCGGCGCCGTGAGCGTCGGCGCATGATGCTAGACACGGTGTTGCTGGAGCCGGAGGAGCGCCGGGTCGTGCTCACCTGGCGCGCGACCTTCCCTGCTCACCGAGAGCTGGCCACGCACGAGGTCAGCTCCGTGCGGTTGCTGGAGCCCTGGGAGGACGTCTCGTGAGCGGCGAGCTGGTGGTGGGCCTCGGCATGTGTACGCCCGTGGGTACTTCGACGCGGATGACGCTCGCATCCCTGCGCGCGGGACTCGTGCGCTTCGCCGAGACATCGGTCAAGGACGCTCTGGGCGAGCCCGTACGCGCTTCGCGACTGAGCCTGCTCACACCGTCACTTTCGAGGACACGGCGCATGGCAGCCCTGGGACGGCAGGCGCTCTCGGAGCTCCTCCCATTGTTGACAGGCCTGCCCGGTGGGCCCCTGCCGCTGTATCTCGGATTGCCCGAAGTCGGCATGGGAGCGGAGGTACAGCAGGAGTCGATGCTGGCGGATTTGCTGGCGGACACGGGAGGACGCCTACGGGTGGTGAAGACGTACGCGGCGGGGCGGGCTGCATTCTTCGAGGCCCTCACCGCGGCTCAGGCGGACCTGCGCTCCGGGAAGGCAGGGGCGCTTGCATTGGTGGGGGCAGTGGACTCGCTGGGCGACCCCACATCGCTGGAGGACCTGGTCTCGGCGCGGCTGACGCTGGGCCCAGTCAACCGGGACGGGAGGATTCCGGGCGAGGCCGCGGGATTCGTCGCCCTGGCACGCCCGGGCGCGACGACGTCACTGGGACTGGAGCCCCTGGGCGTGCTGCACGGGACGGCGCTGGGCGTGGAGCCAACCCCGTTCACCCAACAGGCTCCCAGCATGGCGGAGGGCCTGACCAATGTTCTGCGGCAGTTGCGGCAGAACAGGGAGGCTGGGGCACGGCGGGTGGATGGGGTCCTGGCTTGTCAGCCGGGAGAATCCTTCTGGGGTACCGAATTTTCCCGAGCGTACCTACGCAACACAGCCCTGATGCCCGAGCCCCTGTGCGTGGAAGTGGCGGGAGAGGGACTCGGGGACGCAGGCGCGGGCGCGGGCCCCGTCATGCTGGGCGTGGCGCTGCACCGGGCGCGGTGGAAGCAGCGCGGTGACCGCAGGACGCTCATCTACGGAAGTTCCGATGGAGGTCGCATCGGAGCGTGCATCGTGGAGCTGATTCCGAGGAACTGAGGAGGAGCCATGACCAAGGTCTTCGCCAATGGGCGCTCGATTCTGCATAAGGGGGCAGGCAACACGCATGTTTCGGCGGCGCCGGATGTCTGCAAGGTCCCGACACCGGCAGGGCCGGTGCCTACGCCATTCGTCAACTCTGCCCAGGACTCAATGCTCGCGAAGGGGAGCAAGAAGACGACGATTGAGGGCAACCCCGTCGCCTTGACGAGTTCCGAGCTGAGCACCAGCTCCGGCGACGAACCGGGCACGGCCGGTGGACTCATCTCTTCCAAGTTCAAAGGAAAGATGACCTGGGGCAGCGGCAGCATGGATGTGAAGGTGGAGGGCAAGGGCGTGGTGCGATTCCTCGACCCGACGCTGCACAATGGGAACACCTTCAACACGAGCTTCATTTCCGCAGGGGGCACCGGCCTGGTCTATGGCGACGACCCCGTCGACGGGAACATCAGGTGCCCCAACTGCAATGAAGACAAGGCCGAGCATCGCCTGCCAGAAACCCACCTTTCGCTGACACAAGCCAGGAAGCTTCTCCGGGAGCTGCTGAAAGTGACCCGAGAGAAGAAGCTTTCGACCCTCAAGGCAGACATCGACGAGGATGGTTCGGAAGTCTTCAGGGGGTACATGATTGGCGTACTCATTTGCAGGCTCAATCATAAAATCTACGCCGCAATGTCCGGCTCTTACTATCTCGATGGATTTGGCGAGGCCGTCAACCGGCTGCAAACCCAAGATGGGAGATGGAGCCTCTGCCAACCACTCGCCAAGGGTGCGCTGATAACCAATCCCAGAGGCGACGAAATTCCCCTGAGTTCGTTCCGCCAAAAGAAGATTGGCAAAAACCTGCCCGGTGTCTGCGCGGGACCACAGCTCGTCCAGAAGGCGCTGCGGGAGGGACATATCCCCTCTTCCATGTCCGAGCTCTGGTTCCGTCCACGAATCCTGAAGCGCTTCAAGCAGCCTGGCGTGACGGTCACAGTCGAACATCTCCGGAACGGAGAGTACGTCAAGAGGGACTTCCGACACCGCGAGAGCGTTCCCTCGTGCGACACCTGCAAGGTGGTGTTGACGGAGATGCTCTGCGACATCAACAAGAAGTCATGCTGAACTCTCTCGCTCCCGTTTGATGCCCTACGCCATGAAAGAACTGCTCAAGTACATCAATGGATTCGAACCCGCATTTTCCGGTCAGGCCCAGGGAGCGTCGGCAGTGGAGGTCTCCCGGCTCGAGAGCCTGCTCAAGCGGCCTCTTCCCTCCCACTACAAGGACTTCCTCTTCAGCATGGGACGAAGCATGGGAAGCCTCCGCGAGGAAGATACCGACTTCGCCATCGGTCGGATCCTGAAGTTCTATGAAACGAGCAAGCGGCGTCCCCCTCGGAGGTACATCTTCATTGGCGCCCAGCTCGTGGACACCTACGGAAGGTTCTTGCTCGACTGCGGGGAGGCCACGGAGCAGGTTGACTGTCCTGTTGTCCAGGCGGACCCAGAAGAGCCGTTCAAGAACGAGGACCATATCGTTCCCCTGTATGGTTCCTTGAAGGACATGCTCTTCCTGATGGCCTTCAGCAGGAAGCGGATGGCCCTTCTGGAGCATCGGCGACGGTTCCTCCCTTCACTCGTGAGCAGCGGAACGGGGAATGTCCGAATCGTGGCTCCCTCCTTGGTGGGAGCCATCGACGAGACGCTTCTCCAGCTCGGCTTCCAGAAGCTGCCCTATACCAGCCCACTGACTCCGCTCTACGAGCGCGGTGACGCAGCCTTCTACGTCGACCGTTCTTCACAGGGAGGGGGACTGTCCGCCGAGTTGGCGGCACGAGATGAGCGAGAATTCGGGAGGCTGGTCGAAGTCATCCAGGATTCTACGACTCTTGTATAGTATTACCCGGTCAGGTGCACCAAGCGCGGTCGCCCCGTGTTGACGGATACGGGCGCCGTTGCCATCCCAGAGGACGGCAAGTCCCGCTCGCCGTGATGCCGAGAGGCGTTGAGCACAACGCGACCTGCGGCGTCTCTTTGTATCCGTGCACCGTCCCGCTCGCCGTGATGCCGAAAGGCGTTGAGCACCGGCGTCTCTCCGGTGGCCGTCTCCAGCAGGGCTGGGGGGCCCGCTTGCCGTGATGCCGAAAGGCGTTGAGCACTTCTCGGAGGCGACGTCACCCGGCTTGCCATCGCGTCCCGCTCGCCGTGATGCCGAAAGGCGTTGAGCACTCCATGTTGGAGATCAGGACGGTCTTCTTCTTCGAGGTCCCGCTCGCCGTGATGCCGAAAGGCGTTGAGCACATCTCCGCGGTAAAGGCCTCCGCGCGCTCGGCGCTCGGCGCTCGGCGCCCGGTCCCGCTCGCCGTGATGCCGAAAGGCGTTGAGCACTCGCCAACCTGCGCCGGATTTCGGAGGACGTGACACCGCGTCCCGCTCGCCGTGATGCCGAAAGGCGTTGGCTGTCCTATCAGAAGATCTTCATTGTAGCCTGGGCCAGCCATGAACGCAGCGCCTCGCCTTCAACCCGGACGGGAGCGTTCTCGTGACCCAGATCAATCCAGGAGGCCTGGGTCGCCTGTAATCCGGAGGCGCCGCGGAGATCTGCCCCAGAAAGCCTCGCTCCATGAAGGACCGCGCCTTCCAGATGCGCATCTCGGAGATTCGCGGACGCGAGGTTGGCACTGACCAAGTAGGCGCCTTGAAGGTCCGCGCCTTGAAGGTCCGCGCCTTGAAGGTCTGCTTCGCCGAAGCTGGCTCGGAGCGCGTTCACCTGCGTCAGAATGGCCCCTCGAAGGAGCGCATAGTCCAGGTTGGCCTTTGAAAGCTGCGCTCTGGAGAGGCTGGCGCCGATGAAAGATGCGGACGCAAGGTTGGCGTGGGCGAGCTTCGTCCTGTCCAGGATGCATCCATCCAAGCGCGCCCCAGGAAGCGCTGCCTCCGATAGATCTCTCGACGACAGGTCGAGTAAGGACAAGTCAGCGTCCTCCAGGTGGAGGCGCTTGCCGTTCTGTCCCCCGGAACGCAGCCATTCGGTATGCCAATCCAATGCCTTGATGAACTCCGCCTTCATGGTGTTCATGCGCTCGTCCGTATTCGTTCTAGGGAAACCACAAGATCCTGGACGAAACTGAAGGACCCAAGGCGTCTATCGCGTTTCGCAGCGCTTGAACGTGCTGCGCACTCATGTTCTCGGTGTTGAGAATGACGTTCTCACCACGAGCCAGTTCGGCTTTGATCTTGTCAAGGTCTCGTTCAAGTGAGAAGCCACCCTTCCTGGGCGGGAATCGAGAGTCAAAAGTCTTGATATCCCATTTGATACCTTGGGAGTCAACGAACTCTGACTGCCCCGTTGGGTCCCGTTTGATGGGTGCTGGGAGTCGTCTCCGCTCCTCAAGTTCAAGGCCCACTTCCGCCTCACGACGTGTCTTGGGGGTGGCCTTCCCTCCCTGCGCCGGGTCGCTGGCCAGTTCTTCAATACGAGCTTCTCTCGGAAGGCCTCCCGTCGGATTCAGCGCTGTGGCGGCCACGGCATTGGGGACGACTCCCACAGTGAGAATGCCTTCTGCCAGGGAAACCGAGCGAACGCCGCCCGACATCGCTGCTGACAGTTGGATGCCCGCGTTCGTCTCCGTTGCCAGGGCGGCACGCGCGAAGCCCGGAAGCATCGGACCCTTCGAGGCCATGTTCGCGGCCCCTCCGCCCAACGCAGCCGTCAGCGCCAGGATGAGGACTCGCGCACCATTGGCGCCCATGACTCTTCCGAAGTGGTGTCCGGCGTCCTCGAGTTGCTCAAAGGATACGGCGTGCTCCGTGTCTGATGACAGTCGTTGCCAGCCCTTCACGAGGTTTGAGAATGCGTCCAGGCCGATGTACGCGATGACGTATGTTGTCAGGGCAATGGCCACGAGCTTGGTGACAGGCTCGGGGGCCACGACGAGGACCATGTAGGCGGCCATTGCCGAGGTAATCATCGCTTTGAGGACCAGTGGGTTGACGACTTCCTTCACCGCCTCCTCCACTCCTTCCCACACGCCGTCCCAAGCAAAGGACAGGGCCATCTTCCGCCGCATCTTGGCGTCCAGGAAGGTGAAGCCATCCTCCAGCAAGGAGAGGCACTCGCCCGGATTGTCTTGTTGGGAGCACCACGCTCCATAATCTCTCCCTTGGGGACGCGACTCCGAACCCCACGAAGCGAGATGTACACGTGGGCGGACCTCCTCCTCGGATCGTAGAGAGAAGCGCATCTCCAGCACGAGTCGGGTCATCGCCTTCTGGAATGCCCCCGAGTCCACGACGATGGGCTCCCCGCGCTTCGGCGGAGTGTAGACAATGGGTGCGCCTGCTCCCGTGTCCAGGCGCACGATCCGGGGCGTCGCGCAGCCCATCATGAGCCATCCGACCAGCAAGATGCTCCCCCAATGTAGATTCATAGTGTCCTCCGAGTCGTCCGCCCGCGAAAAGGGATCTGAGGAGTGGCATTAGCATTTGAGCCCGACATCCCTCATGCCGGACCCCACGCACGAGGACAGCGCTTCAGTTCGCAAGGAATTAGCCGTTCAGCAGTGGGTGGCTGCTCGAAGGGGCTGCTGGAGGGTGGACCGTAGGCGGGACGGCGCTCGCATGCTGGATGTCCCACCTTCCTGAGCCATGGCACCTCCCCTTCCAAGGGGCCGACTGAATGATGCGATTCCGCGAGGGGGGCGAGAGGAAGTCCTATTCTACCAACCTCGGCGAGCGGTTGAGCCCCTTCTATCCGAAGGATGCTCGCATTCCGATGGGCCCGAAGCACCCGGGCATCAAGCTGTCGGCCCTGATTGGCAATGAGCGGAGCATGTTGAGTGTCTCCTCCTCGCTCAAGGAGGCTATCCAGAAGCACTGCGCGAACGAGATTGAATCCCTCCCATTCACGCTCTACGACCACTGCAATCGCCCCCACCGCGAGGGCAAGTCGTCGCGGGGCATTCGTCCGCAGTGAGTCCTGGCGGCACTCCTTTCGCCGCGTTGCCCTCCGCAACCAGCGGTTGCATCGAAAATGACGCAGGATGCGAGTGTTTGGCTGTTCCTGCTTGGCCTGAGTCGGTCGTTGACGCAAGCGGAACCACCTGGCGGTCCATGGGCACGCGGGCACGAGATGAACAAGCGCCCCAACGCGCCACCGTTCTGGTGGTCCAGCCAGGACCCCTCCTAGTACCGGCAACAGTGGGTCATCATGCTTGGCTGGCGCGTGCTCACCAGTGGCTCCAACCCCATGTACAACTGGGGCTCGCTGCGCTGAAACACGTACTCTACAGGCCCTGCGCCGGAGGACGGCTCAGGCACCCGCGGCGGCGACCTCGGCCCAGAGCGTGTCGCCTTCCAGTACCTGGTTCAGCGGCGCGCGTTGCTCGGAGACACGCAGCAGCACGGCGGCGAGCTGGTCCAGGTGGATGGGCCGCATGTTCCGCAGTGGAGGCAGGCGGGTGAGGGCGCGCAGCACGGGGTTGATGTGGTGGTACTCGCCCTCGAAGGCGGGCGGGCGCACCACCGTCCAGGGGATGCCGCTCTCTCGCACCAACCGCTCCGCCTCCGCCTTGGCCTTGAGGTACGCGCCCACCGGCCGGCCCGCGCCCACGGAGCTGAGCAACACCAGGTGGTCCACCCCCGCGCGCCTGGCGGCCTCCACCAACTGCCGCGTGGTGCCGATGTCGCTCGTCTCATACGTGTCGCCCGACCCGAAGCGCTTGCGCATGGTGCCAATCAACTGGAGCACCGTGGTGCAGCCGCGCATCCTCTCCACCAGCGCCTCACCGTCAGACAGCTCCACCACGGCCTTGTGGGGCCAGGGGCGGACCATGTCACTGTCCGCGCTCTTGGGTCGCACGTGCGCGAGGACAGGCGGCGCACCGCGAGACAGCGCCTGTCGCATCAGCGTGCGGCCCGTGGCACCCGTGGCACCAGCGACGAAGAGATGACGAGAGGGCGTGTTCATGAGGGCGGACTCCGGTGGAGATGGGCAGCGCGTCGTGCGGGCCCGAGCGATGACGCGGGCTGTCGGCTCTTCATCACACTGCGTCGTGCGAGCCCAGCGCGGCGTGGCGCTCCGTGTCGAAAGAGGCACACGCCGCGCCCCCAAGCCGGGTGTTGAATAACCATCGATAGACAGTCACCCGATGGGTTGAGGCCCTGTCCTCCAGGCGATACATTGCCGCGCCTTGGAAAATCCCGAACCCCTTGTATTCCAGCAGAGCTTCCAGGGACTGCTCCGCGCCCTGGGAGATGACCTGGATGACGCGTGCGTGGGCCGGCTGCGCGAGGCGGGCCTCGATGCGCGAGGCTCGCTGGCCCTGGCCTATCCCTTGAAGGTCTGGGTGGCCGCGCTGAAGGTCGCGGCGGCCACGCTGGCACCGGAGGCGCCGCTGGACGAGGCCGCCGCGGTGGTGGGGCGGCGCTTCGTGGAGGGCTTCAGCTCCACGCTCATCGGCAGCGCGCTGCTCGGCACCGTGCGGCTCCTGGGGCCGCAGCGCATGCTGTCGCGGATGACGCGCAACCTGCGCACGGGCACCAACTATCTGGAGACGCACATGGAGCAACTGGGGCCCACCCGGTATGAGCTGACCTGCCGGCCCGTGGTGGTGGCGGGCTTCTATGTGGGGCTCTTCCTGGCGGGGTTGGAGGCCAGCGGGGCGAAACACCCCTCGGTCCAGATTGTCCGGAGGGAGGGCGAGGAGGCGGTGTACGACATCGCTTGGAGCTGAGCATTGACGGGGAGGGCGTGCTAGTGACGGCCTGAAATGTCGACGCCTTCACCCACCCCCTCTTCGTCCACGGGTTTCTCGGATACCCAAGCCCAGCTCTCCGCCACCCTCCGCGCGCTGTCCGCGCGGCTGCCCGAATCCCTGACGGTGCGGGAGTTGATGCAGGCGTGTGGTGAGCAGGGCCTGCTGCTCTTCTGCTGCATCCTGACCTTCCCCTTCCTCCTGCCCGTGTCGATTCCGGGTGTGTCCACGGTGTTCGGCCTGCTCATCGTCCTCATCGGCGTGGGCGTGACGTTCAACCGGACGCCCTGGCTGCCCCGGAAGCTGCTGGACAAGCCGCTGCTGCGCACCAACCTGGCCCCGGCGTTGGACAAGGGCGCGGACGTCTTCACCAAGTACGTGGACAAGATGAGCAAGCCGCGGCTGCTGGCGCTCACGCACGGCTCCAGCACCAACCGCTTCAACGGCTTCATGCTCTTCTTCGCGGGCGTGCTGCTGATGATGCCGTTCGGCCTGATTCCCTTCAGCAACACGCTGCCCGCGCTGGCCGCGCTCTTCTTCGCCATCGGCATCCTGCAGCGCGACGGCTACTTCATCCTCATGGGCCACGGGATGACGGTGGGGTCGCTCACCTACTTCACCGTCATCATCTACGGCGCCGTGCAGGGGGGCCGCAGCCTGGCCAGTGTCTTCGGCGGGGGCTGAGCCCGCGCCTGGGTAGTGGCTGACCTGCCGCCCAGGCTCGCCTTATTTGCCCGGTGAGCCGGGGATTACGGTGCGTCTGGAATCAGTCCTACCGCCGCCAGGGGTTCCCGTTATCATCGGGGGCGGGCGGCCCCCCTCTGATGCGGCAATTTCCTCATGAAACCCGGCACCGGCCGGAGGATGCGACGCGTCGCCACGCGGAAGGGGAGGTCGTGGGCGGGCGCTACCGCATCCTCGGCTTCCTGGGCCGGGGCGGTGCGGGCACGGTGTGGCGCGCGCAGGACCTGCTGGCGGGCCCCGTCGCGGTGAAGCGGCTGCACCAGACGCTGGAGGACCTGGCGCGGCTGCCGCGGCTGCCCGAAGGCGAGTACACGCCGTCTTCCATCGCCCGGCATGAGCTGGCGCTGTCGCTGGCGCACGAGTTCCAGACGCTCGCCTCGCTGCGCCATCCGAATGTCATCAGCGTGCTGGACTACGGCTTCGACGCCGAGCACCGGCCCTATCTGGCCATGGACCTGCTGGAGGACGCTCGGCACCTGGTGCAGGCGGGCACGGGGCAGCCACTGCGTGTGCAGGTGGGGCTGCTGGTGCAGACGCTGATGGCGCTGGCGTACCTGCACCGGCGCGGCATCATCCACCGCGACCTCAAGCCCGCCAACGTGCTGGTGGCCCACGGGCAGGTGAAGGTGCTGGACTTCGGCCTGGCGGTGGGGCGCGAGCACGTCCACCACGCGCAGCCGGGCGGCACGCCGGGCTACCTCGCGCCGGAGCTGTTCGAGGACCAGCCGCCCTCGGAGGTGACGGACCTCTTCAGTGTGGGCGCCATGGCCAGCCAGATGATGTTCGGCCGGCTGCCGCATGCCGGACAGGTGCCCTCGCCGCCGGACTTCCCCCCCGCGCTGAAGGCCGTGCTGGAGCGGCTGGTGTCGCCGGACCCGAAGCTGCGGCCCCGCAGCGCGGACGCGGTGATTGCCGAGCTCTGCGCCGCCACCGGTGAGCCGGTACCGCCCGAGTCCGCCGCCACGCGCGAGAGCTTCCTCCAGGCCGCGCGCTACGTGGGCCGGGTGGAGGAGCAGGCGCGGCTGTCCACGGTGCTCGAGTCCGCGATGGTGGGCCGCGGCGGCGCGTGGTTGGTGGGTGGGGAGAGCGGCGTGGGCAAGTCGCGGCTCCTGGAGGAGCTGCGCGCGCTGGCGCTGGTGAAGGGCGCGGTGGTGCTGCGAGGCCAGGGCGTGGCGGCGGGTGGCAGCCCGTACCAGGAGTGGCGTCCGGTGCTGCGCTGGCTGGCCATCCTCACCACGCTGAGTGAGCGCGAGGCCAGCATCCTCAAGCCGCTGGTGCCGGACATCGAGGCGCTGTTGGGGCACCCCGTCGCGGACCCCGCCGAAGTGGGCGCGGACATGGTGCAGGCGCGGCTGCTCCAGGTGGTGGAGGACGTGTTCGCGCGGCTGACCCAGCCCGTGGTGGTGGTGCTGGAGGACCTGCACTGGGCGGGTGATGAGTCGCTGCTGCTGCTCTCACGCCTCGCCACGCGGGCGTTGACGCTGCGCCTGTTGCTCATCGGCAGCTTCCGGGACGATGAGGCGCCTTCGCTTCCCTCGGCGCTGCCGGGCCTGTCACTGCTGCGGCTGCCTCGGCTGGACGCTCGGGAGGTCTCCATCCTCAGTGAGTCCATGGTGGGGGCACCCGGGGCCCGGCCCCACCTGGTGGACCTGTTGCTGCGCGAGACGGAGGGCAATCCCTTCTTCCTCGTGGAGGTGGTGCGGGCGCTGGCGGAGGAGGCGGGAGGGCTGGACCGGCTTGGCGACATGGCACTGCCGGAGCGCGTCTTCGCAGGCGGCGTGCGCAGGCTGGTGCAGCGGCGGCTGGAGAAGGTGCCGGTTCCTTCGCGGGAGTTGCTGCAGGTGGCCGCCATCGTCGGGCGGCAGGTGGACGTGCCGCTGCTCCGGCAGGCCGCGCCGGATGTGGACGTGGAGCACTGGCTGACGGACTGCGCGGCGGCGGCGGTGCTGGACGTGGCGGATGGGCGCTGGCGCTTCGCGCACGACAAGCTGCGCGAAGGGGTGCTGGATGATTTGCCCGCGGACGCGCGGCCCGCATTGCACCGGCGCGCCGCGCTGGCGATGGAGGCGGCGCATGGGCAGCGGGCAGAGTGGACGGCGGCGCTCACCTACCACTGGGGAATGGCCGGGGACGCGCTGCGTGAGGCTCGCTATGCGCTGCGCGCGGGCGAGGATGCCCTTCGCGTGGGCGCCTGCCGCGAAGCACTGCCGTTCCTCACCCGGGCGCTGACTCGGGTGACTGAAGTGGGTGGCGACGCCATGACGTTGGGGCACCTGGAGGCACTCCTGGCGGAGACGCGCTTCCAGTTGGGGGAGCTCCAGTCCTTCCGTGAGCATGCGGAGCGCGCGCTGCGGCACTTCGGCTGGCCCGTGCCGTCCAGCCGGATGGGCTGGGCGCTGGGGACGCTGGGGCAGGGCCTGCTGCGGCTGGCGCAGAGCTCCCGGCCGGAGGACTACGACGAGGAGACGGAGGAGCAGCGGCGGGTGCGGCGCGTGGCGGGTCGGCTGTTGATGCGGCTGCTCGATGCGTTCATCTATGCGCACCAGGCGCTGCCCGTTCTCTGGTCCGGCCTGCGCGCGCTGAACCTGTGCGAGCCGGCGGGCGCGTCGCCGGAGCTGGCGCGGGGCTACACGAGCATGGCGGTGGTGGCGGGCACGCTGCCCATCCGGTCGGTGGCGGAGACGTGGTCCCGCCGCGCGTTGGAGGTGGCCGAGCGCGTGGGCAACCCCGCGGACCTGGCCTTCGTGCTGTGCCGCAACGCCGTGTATGGCGCGTACGTGGCGCGGTGGGCGGAGGCCGAGGCGTGGCTGGAGCGGGCCATGGGTATCGTCGACTCGGTGGGCGACGTGCGGTTGGCGGAGGAGTGCCGCGCGCTGCTGACGGTGGTGTCGTGCTACCAGGGGAAGTTCGCGCGGGGGCTGCCGCTGATGGAGTGGCTGGAGCACTCGGCGCGGCGGCGCGGGGCGCTCCAGACGGAGCACTGGGCGCTGCACTACCAGGCGCACAT
Source organism: Myxococcus sp. AB056 (assembly GCF_006547365.1). NCBI lineage: Bacteria > Pseudomonadati > Myxococcota > Myxococcia > Myxococcales > Myxococcaceae > Myxococcus > Myxococcus sp. AB056. The sequence continues at coordinate 20,922 of NZ_VHLB01000055.1, forward strand.
CCATTTGCGGCTGGGCGACTACGCGAAGGCTCGCGCCGCGCTGGCCCAGACGCTGGCGTGGACGGAAGCCCAGGGTGGGCAGACGGACCGCATCATCGTGGAGGGGACGCTGGCGCTGTTGCGGCTGCGTGAAGGGGACGTGGAAGGGGCCCGGGCCGCGGCGGACCAGGCGCTGGCGAGAATGTCGTCCGGCAAGCCCGTGGCGCACTTCGTCTACTTCGGCGTGATGTCGGTGGCGGAGGTGCTCCTGTCGCTGTGGGAGCAGGGCACGGATGCCTCGCTGGTGGCGAGCGCCAAGGCCGCGCGCCGAGAGGCGGAGGTCTTCGCCAAGGTGTTCCCCTTCGGTGAGGCCGCGGCGCGCTTGTGGCGTGGGCGGGAGGCCTGGCTGGACAACGACGCCACGCGGGCCTTCGAGGCGTGGCGCCGGTGTGTCGCTGTCGCATCGAGGAAGGGGCAGTCCTTCGAGGAGGCCCACGCGCGGGTGGCGCTGGCCAGGCACCTGCCATTGGAGGACCCGGCACGGTGGGTCCATCAGCAGCGCGCGGTGGAGTTGTTCTCCCGGCTGGGCATGCGGGATGAGCAGGCCCGCGCGGAGGCGCTCGCGCGTTCATGAACGGTGTGCGCGTCCGGGACGTGGCGTTGCTGGCGTGTCCCGCATGTGGTGGGGTGCTGGTGTTCCACGGGCTCGAGGCGGATGGATGCATCCGCGACGGGTGGCTGCGCTGCGGTGGCTGCGGCGAGGCGTGGAGCGTGGCGCGCGGCATGGCGCGGCTGTATCGCGAGGACGCGGTGCGCGGTACGGACCGGCTGATGCGCGTCATCTACGACGGGCTGCCGGTGTTGCATGACCCGCTGACGACGCTGCTGACACCGCTGTTTCAAGCTGTCTCGGAAGCGCGGATGCGCGCGGGGTACATGCGCCGCGTGGAGCTCGGTTCGTTGACGCCGCACGAGGACGGGAGCCCGGTGCGGGTGCTGGAGGTGGGGGTGGGCTCGGGGGCGAACCTGCCGCTCCTGCGTGACGGCTTGCCGCCGGGGCTCGACGTAGACGTGTGGGGCGTGGACCTGAGCGAGGGCATGCTCAAGCACTGCAAGCGGCGGCTGCGGTCCGGAGGTCATGCGGGCGTGCGACTGATGATGGCGGATGCGCACGCGCTGCCGTTCCCGGATGGGTCGTTCGACCGGGTGTTTCACGTGGGAGGCATTGGCGGCTACCGGGCACCCGAGCGGGCCCTGGCGGAGATGGCGCGCGTGGCGAAGCCGGGCACGCCGCTGGTGGTCGTGGACGAGCAGATGGATCCGGCCTTCCGGCCCTCGCTGTTCCAGCGCGCCGCGTTCCGCGCGATGACGTTCTACTCGTGGGATCCACACTGCCCCCGGGAGCTGCTGCCTCCCGGCGCGTTCGATGTCACCGAGGAGCAGGTGGCGCCGTTTTTTTACTGTCTGTCGTTCCGGATGCCGGAGCAAGACGCACGGGCCTGACGGCCGACGCACATGTCTGCATTGAAGGAGATGCAGAGCCCTGTCGCTCGGCCAGCGGAGAGGGCTGACCTCACGGATTCAGCACCAGGTCCAACAGCCGCAGCGTCATCCCACCGGTGAAGTCGATGGTGGCTCCGTTGAACCAGCCCGCCTCCTCACCGGCGAGCACCGTGACGAAGCGGGCCACGTCCTCCACGGTGCCCATGCGTCCCGCGGGATTCATCCTCGCGTGGGCCGCCTCCAGGCGGGCCAGGGCCGCGGGCGAATACACGTGCTTCAGCGCGGGCGTCATCACCGTGCCGAACTTCAGCAGGTTGACGCGGTGTCCTCGCGGTCCCAGCTCCATGGCCAGGTAGCGCACGTACATCTCCAGCGCCGCCTTCGACGCGCTGATGAGCCCTGTGTTCCCCAGGTGCGTTTCATCCAGCGGGTTCTGCAGACCGAGAAGCCGGGCCTCCGGCGCCAACATGTCTTCATTCACCAGGGCCTGCACCCAGAAGACGAACGAGTGCGCCATCGTGTCGAAGGTCCGGCGGATGCGCCGCGCGTGCAGCCGGTCCTCGCCCTCGGACAGGAATCGTCCCACCGAGGCCCCCGCAATCGAATGCACGAAGAGCTTCACGCTCCGAGGCCCGGCGACCTCCCGCAGCGCCGCCACGCCCGCCTCCGCGGCCTCTGGAGACGACGCATCCGCCTGCCACAGCACGCCGCGTCCACCGGCGTCCCGAATCCGCTGCTCCAACTGCACGGCGCCGTCCGGGTACCGGCCCCGGTGGACACCGAAGACATCCAACCCGGGCTTCCGAGTCACCGCCTCCGCGATGGCCGCGCCCGTGCCAGACGAAGCTCCCAGGATGAGCGCCCACTGTCGCGCCTCGGAACCCTCACCTTCCCTCATTGCACTGCCTTCCGTGTGCTGCCCTTGTCCACGTCGCGAGCCCTGTCGAGCAGCCGCTGCACCGCGTCCGCCACTTCCTGATGCACCGCTCGCATCGCGTCCCGGTTGCCCGAGTCGAAGCCTGGCTCCAGGTGGCGCGTCAGCGGCTCGCCCACCCACTGCGTCATCTTCACGGGGAAGGGAAGCGACAAGGGCCAGAGGCCCGTGGCGCCCACGCCCAGCCACAGCGGCAGCCGCGCGGGCATGCCCACCCGCCGGCCCAGCGCGTACCCGTCGTTGAGTCCCACGTACGCGTCGTCCATGCCACTGCCGCCCACGGGGACAATCGGCAGCCGGTAGCGCACCGCCAGGCGCAGGTAGCCCATGCGCTCGCCCCAGTCGACGCGGTAGCGGTGGCGGAAGTCACGGCAGCCCTCGCGCGTGCCTCCTGGCTGCAACAACACATGCTCGCCGCGCGCCACCGCCTCCGCCAACCGCGGGTCATCCCCCGTGACGAAGCCCAGCCCGTCCGCCACCGCGCGCATGCCCGGAATCGAATCGAACGCGCCGTGCGCCACGCCGTGCGGCAGATAGCCCAGGCGTTCGTGGAGCGTCACCGTCAGCATGCACAAGTCAAAGGCCAGGGGGCGCCCGTGGTAACCGACGATGAGCTTCGCGCCGGGACGGAGCAGCGGTTCCAGGTTCACCACCTCGTAGCGGTGATACCGGCGCAGCAGCCGGAACGCCGTCAGCCAGGCCCTCAGGGGCCAGCCGCCTGCCTGTGTCATCCGCCCACCTGGTACAGCACCGCGCCGTGAGCCACGCCCGCGCCCACGCCCACCAGGAGGATGCGGTGCCCTGGCTTCACCGGACGCGTGCGCAACAGCCGGTCCAGACTGGTACCCAGCGAGGCCGAGCCCACGCTGCCCACCGTGTCCACCACGCGCACGCTCCGTTCCGGTGACACCTCCAGCGCCTGGAGGATGGCCTCCAGCATGCTGCCGTTCGGCTGGTGCGTGAGCACCCACTCGACATCGCGAAGGGCCACGCCCGCCTCGTCCAACGCCGCGCGCGCCGCCCGCACCAGCGCGTCCAGCGCGACGCGGGTCATCTCCTGGCTGGGCGTCAGGAAGCGCATCCGCTCCAGCTTGCCGGTGGCCGTCGGGTTCTCCAGCACGACGTCCGTGGGCAGCGTGCCGTCATTGCCCAGGGCCACGCCCAGGACACCTTCTCCCGAACGGCCCGCGCCCAGCACGGCGGCGGCGGCGGCGTCGCCCAGCACCAGGTAGGGGCGGGGCTCCTCGGGCGTGGTGGTGCGCGACAGCAGCTCCACGGACACGATGCCCACCGGCCCCAGCCCCGTGGCCACCGAGCGCGCCGCCAGGTCGAAGGCGCTCAGGAAGCCCATGCAGGCGTTGCTCAGGTCCATCGCGTCGCAGCTCCCCGACAGGCCCAGCGCCGCTGCCACGCGGTTGGCGGTGGCGGGCGTGGTGACGTCACCGCCCATGGAGCTGACGCAGAGGATTCGGCGCAGGGCCCGGGCCTCCAGTCCCGCCGCGTCCAGCGCGCCCCGCAGCGCCTGCGCCGCCACGTCCGCGGCCTTCGTCCCCGGTGGCGCGAAGTGGCGGGTGAGGATGCCTGTCTTCCGTGTCACCTCCGCGGCGTCACGTCTCACGCGCGCGCACAGCTCCGCGGTCGTCACGGCGGGGCCGGGAAGGACACTGGCCGTGCCCAGGATGCGAACGGGAATCATGCGGCTTGCTGTCCTCCTGGATGCGCGTGGGCACGGGCACCCCGGGCTTTGACCTGGAGCCAGTGCTGCTTCATCTCCTCCAGCCGCTTCGCGAGCGACGCATCCGCCGCCGCCCGTCCGAGGATGTCCCGGGCCTTGGTGAACTCCATGGCGGTCAGCAGCGGTGCCTCCGCGGATTGGATGTCGTAGCGGACGTCCGCGAGCAGGCTCTCCACGTCCCCACTGCGGTGCAATAGCAGCACGCCGCTGGCCGCCAGGTCCAGCGCGCGGGCCACTGGATTGAGCCCCGCCAGGAAGCGCCCCAGGCCGGACTGCCGCAGCGGGGACGCGTGCCGGACGCCGAAGGGGAAGATGTTGCTGGAGAAGATGACGTCCGCGCCCGCGTTCAACAGCACGTGTGCGGGCACCATGCTGGTGAAGGCGCCGTCCACGTACCGCGCGGGAGGCACCACCGTGGGGCCCCAGATACCCGGCGCCGAGCCGCTGGCGCGCACCCCCAGGGCCACTGGCCCCTGCTCCAGCGCCACGCAGTCTCCGCTGGTCAGGTCCGTCGTGACAGGCAGGAAGCGGATGGCCAGCTCCTCCAGGCAGAGCCGGCCCAGGTCCTGCTCCACGAAGCGCTCCAGCGAATACGTGGTCACGATGGCGGCCGTGGCGGCCAGGGAGAGCTGCCAGCTCATGGCCCGCTCCTCCAGCCGTCGCAGTCCTTCCAGTCCGTCGTGCCCATCCAGCGCGCTGCCGCAGAAGTACGCGCCCACCAGCGAGCCCATGCTGGCGCCGCTGACGATGTCGATGGGCACGCCCTGGCTCACCAGCCAGCGCAGGATGTGGACGTGGTAGAAGCCCCACACGCCACCGCCACTGAGCGCCAGGCCCACGCGCCGGTGGGTGAGGGCTCGGGCCCAGCGGGAGAGCGCGTCCCGCTCGGCGGGGCTCAGCACCGTGGCGTCCAGCGGACGGTCATCCACGAGCACCCGTGCCATCCTGTCCAGGCTCAGCCGCAAGGGGCAGGGCGGCAGCCACTGAGGATGCAGGGACTGGCCACTCAGCTCCGATGCGCGTGACGCACGGCGAGGCTCCACCACCACGGTGGGAAGCACGCGAGGGGCCGACGCCTTCCGCGCGTCCAAGGTCGTCACCAGCCGCGCCGTCTTCCCCGGCATCCCAACGTCCGCCACGCTGCAGCCGTCGAGCAGGACGTAATGGAGGTCGTGCTCGGCCGTGAGCCGTTGGAGCACCGATGGGGCCAGCAGGCCGGGGCCACCAGCTTGAGCTGGAGGCAGCGTGGCGCGCAGGACGCCATCCGCCCCCTTCGTGACGGGCGCGCCATGCTCGCCCGGTGCGCTCCGGAGCAGTAGCACGCGGTCGCCGAAGTCACGGTGGATGACCTTCGCCACCAGCTCGATGAGGGAGGACAGGGGCGCGCCGCGCACGTCGCTCTCGAAGGCGATGACCTCCGCTGGCGGACGGGGCCGCTCCTGCACGCCGGTGGGCGCGTGCAGCAGGCTCGCGACAGCGTCCTTCGGAAAGAAGAGGCCCTCGGAGTCCGTCGTCGCGCGGATGGTGAAGGCGTTGCTGCCGCTCGACAGCGCCTCCAGCCCCAGGGGCGTGCCGGGCTGGAGCGTCATCAGGAGTGCGTCACCGCGCAGGACCTCCAACTCGCCCTCCAGGAGGAGGGAGAAGCCCTCAGGGGGCTCGCCTTCCCGGCACAGCACCTCGCCGCGAGCCCAGGACACGTCCTGGCCCTTGCCCAGCAGTTGGAGCAGCGCGGTGTTGCCATGGTGCCGGAGCCCGGGCGCACGTTTGAGCGCATAGAGCCGCTGGCGCCGCCGGTCATCGCGTGACGGGAAGTGAGACATGGCACCCCGCAGGATAACGAAGCCCCTCCGGCGGGGCATCCGGGGGGCCCCCAGGCCCCAGGTCAGCACTCAGGGTGCGTGGGGCTCCGGTGGGCGCATGGTGGGTGGCGGCGTGTTGACATCACCCTGCCGGCGGACGCGGAGCCTGGCGGCCTCCATCACCACGTACAGCACGGGGATGAAGATGAGGTTCACGAAGGTGGACAGCAACATGCCGCCGAACACGGTGGTGCCCAGGGACTTGCGCGCGGAGGCCCCCGCCCCCGAGGCCAGCATCAGCGGCACCACGCCCATGAGGAACGCGAAGGATGTCATCAGGATGGGCCGCAGGCGCGTCTGGGCGGAGTGAATGGCGGCGTCCACGACGCTCCGGCCTTCGTGGCGGAGCTGCTCGGCGAACTCGACGATGAGGATGGCGTTCTTGCTGGCCAGCCCCACCAGCATGACGAGCCCGACCTGGCAGAACACGTCGTTCTGGAGGCCGCGCAAGTTCTGCAGCCCCAGCGCGCCCAGCATGGCCACGGGGACGCCCAGGAGGATGATGAGGGGCAGGGCGAAGCTCTCGTACTGCGCGGACAGCACCAGGAAGACGAAGACGACGCCCAGCCCGAAGATGACCAGCACGCTGCGGCCCGCCTCCTTCTGCTCCTGGGACAGGCCCGTCCATTCGAAGGTGTAGCCCACGGGCAACGTCTTGCGCGCCACCGCTTCCATCGTGTCCAGGGCCTGCCCGGAGCTGGAGCCCGGCGCGGCCTGCCCGTTGATGGTCGCCGAGCGGTACAGGTTGTAGTGCTGGATGTTCTGCGCGCTGGTGATGGGCCGCACCTGCACCAGCGACTCCAGCGGCACCATCTCGCCCTTCGCGGAGCGGACGTAGAGCGCGTCGATGTCGCGCGGCTCGTTGCGGAAGGGGACCGCAGCCTGCACGTACACGCGATACACGCGGCTGGCGAAGGTGAAGTCATTCACGTACTGGCTGCCCAGGTAGACTTGCAGCGTGGAGAAGACGCCATCCAGCGGGACGCCCATCGCCAGGGCCTTCTCCCGGTCCACCTGCACGTCCAGGAGCGGCGTGTTCGCGGTGTAGGAGGAGAAGACGCCGCGCAGGCCCGGGGCCTGGCTGGCCGCGCTCACTAACATGTCCGTCGTCTGCGCGAGCTGAGCGAGCGTTCGGCCGCCTTGCTGGTCCTCCAGCACGAACTCGAAGCCGCCCACGCTGCCCACGCCGCGGATGGCGGGGGGCTCGAAGGGCAACACGCGCGCGCCGCCAATGGCCATCAGCGGGCGTCGCAGGCGCTCCACCAGTCCCGCCACGCTCTGCTCCGGCCGCTTGCGCTCGTCCCACAGGTGCAGGTTGACGAAGAGGGTGCCGTAGTTGACGCCCGTGCCGAGCAGCGAGAAGCCGCCCACGGTGAAGATGTCCGCGACCTCCGGCTGCTGGCGCATCACGTCCTCCGCCTGGAGCAGCACATTGCGCGTGTAGTCCAGCGACGTGCCCTCCGGCCCCTGCACGGCGATGATGAGGTAGCCCTGGTCCTCGCCCGGGATGAAGCCCGTGGGCGTGAGTCGGTACACCAGGATGGTGCCGGCCAGACACAGCACGAAGGCGATGACCACCGGCCAGCGCAGCGGTCCGATGAGCTTCGCCAACATCCGGCCGTAGGCGTCGCGGAACGCGTCGAGCCCCCGGTCGAACATGCGGAAGACCTTCCACTTCTGGCCTTCGTGGGGCCGCAGCAGGATGGCGCACAGCGCGGGAGACAGGGTGAGCGCCACCAGCGCGGACAGGCTGATGGAGAAGGCCAGGGTGAGGGCGAACTGCCGGTAGATGATGCCGGTGGTGCCGGGGAAGAAGGACACCGGCACGAACACCGCGGACAGCACCAGGGCAATGGCCACCAGCGCGCCGGCCACCTGCTTCATGCTTCGGTGGGTGGCCTCGCGAGGGCCCACGTTGTCCTGCTCCATGGTGCGCTCGACATTCTCGATGACGATGATGGCGTCATCCACCACCAGGCCCGTGGCCAGCGTGAGGCCGAAGAGCGTCAGCGTGTTGATGGAGAAGCCGAACGCGTTGACGAAGAGGAAGGTGCCCACCAGCGATACGGGCAGCGTGGTGGCCACCACCAGCACGCTGCGCCAGCCGTGCAGGAAGATGAAGATGACCAGCACCACCAGGAAGATGGCCTCGCCCAGCGTCACCAGCACCTCCTCGATGGAGGCCTGCACCGCCGCCGTGGTGTCGAAGGCGCGCTGGTAGCGCATGCCCGGCGGGAAGTTGCCCTTCAGCCGCTCCAGCTCGGCGATGACGCCGTCGCGCACCTCCAGCGCGTTGGAGCCGGGGAGCTGGAAGATGCCCAGGCCCACGGCCTCGCGGCCGTTGAAGCGCAAGAGCTGTCCGTAGTTCTCCGCGCCCAGCTCCGCGCGGCCCACGTCCTTCAGCCGCACCAGCGAGCCGTCCGGCCCCTGCTGCACCACGATGTTGCCGAACTCCTCCGCGGACGTGAGCTGCCCCAGCACGCGCACCGTGAACTGGTACGTCTGTCCCGGCGGCGCGGGCGGCTGTCCCACCTGTCCCGCGCCGATTTGGACGTTCTGCGCGCGCAGGGCGTTCACCACGTCCGTGGCGGCGAGCCCACGCCGCGCCAGCTCCGAGGGGTCCAGCCACAGCCGCATGGCGAAGCGCCGCTCGCCGAAAATCCGCACGTCCCCCACGCCCGTCACGCGCAGCAGCGCGTCCCGGATGAAGACGTCCGCGTAGTTGCTGAGGAAGCCCGTCTCGTAGCGGTTCTCCTGGTCGAACAGACCGAAGGCCATGAGCAACTGCGTCTGGGCCTTGGTGATGGTGACGCCCAGCGCGTTGACGGCGGCCGGAAGCTGCGCGGACGCGGTGGCCACGCGGTTCTGGACGTCCACCGCGGCGATGTCCAAATCCCGTCCCGGGTCGAAGGTGACGGTGATGGTGCTCACGCCCGTGTTGCTGCTGGTGGAGGAGATGTAACGCATGCCCTCCACGCCGTTGAGCTGCCGCTCCAGCACGGTGGTGACGGCGCTCTCCACCGTCTCCGCGGAGGCGCCGATGTACGTCGCCGTCACCTGCACCACGGGCAACGACAAGTCAGGGTACTGCTCGATGGGCAGGTTGGGGATGGAGATGGCCCCCACCAGGGTGATGATGATGGACACCACGCTGGCGAAGACGGGACGGCGGATGAAGAAGTCGGTGAACATGGCGGCCCCTCACTGTTCCGGCGGGGTGCCGCCGTCGGTCCCGCTGCCGCCCACGCCCTGAGGTGGCTTGCGCGAAGGGGCCTTGGGTTGGATGGGCTGGCCATCGCGGAGCATCTGGATGCCGCTGAGCACCACGGGCGTGCCCGCGTCCAGTCCGCCCGTCACCTCGTAGTCATTGCCGGAGACGAGCCCCAGGCTCACCGGCGCCCGCTGCGCCACGGTGCCCGCGTCCGAGTCCCGCACCACGAAGACGAAGGACTGGCTGCTGATGCGGGTGACGGCGGCGGTGGGGACGCGCAAGGCCTCTCGCGTGGCATAGACGACCCGGGCGCGCACGAACTGTCCCGCGCGCAGGCCCACGGTGTTCTCGAAGACGCTGCGAATCTCCACCAGTTGCGTGGTGGCGTTGGGCGTGGGCGCCACGAAGAACACCGGCGCGGACACCACGAGCCGGCCCTCCGGGTCCAACACCTCCACTGGCGTGGTGCCCACCCGGACGGTGCCTGCCCGCTCGACGGGAATCTGGACGGACAGCTCCAGCGTGTTGCTCTGGTCCAGTGTGGTGAGGGCCGTCTGCTGCGTCACGAAGTCGCCCACGTTCACCGGGTAGTCACCCACGATGCCGGCGAAGGGCGCGCTCACTTCGTAGAAGCCGAGCTGGACCTCCTGGGCCTGCACCTGGGCTTCGATGGCGCGCGCGCTGGCTTCGGCTTGTAGTGCCTGCGCCACCGCCTGGTCATAGTCCTGGCGGCTCTGGAGTCCCTCCTTCAGCAGTTGCTCACTGCGCTTGCGCGTCTGTTGGGCGTACTCGCGCTGCGCCTTGGCGGCGGCTTGCTGCGCCTGGGTGGCGCGCAGGCCCGCGCTTTCTCGCCGGGGGTCCACCACGAGCAGCACTTCACCCTGTTCGACGCGTGCTCCCGGCTTGAGCGGAATCGACTTCACGTAGCCAGCGACCTGCGGATAGACGATGATGCTGCTGCGGGAGATGAGCGCGCCCAGGTACTCGTTGGACTCGCGCACCTCGGCGGGGGCCAGGCGCTCCACCTCCACCGGCATGGGCTGGTTCGTGGCCGCCTGGCCTCCCTGCGGCCCCGGGTCGCCCTGCGAGCGGCAGCCCACGAGGAGCAGAACGGCGAGCCCCATGCTCCACGTCCTCACCAATCGCATGCCGCCTCCGTGAGAAACGCCGCGACCCGTGCCTGCTCCAGCTCGAACTCGCGCACCACGAGCAGCAGCTCCGCCTGGCGGAGGTCCGACGCTGTCTGGATGAGCTCCAGGCTGGTTCCCGTTCCCACCTCGAAGCTGCGCCGGGTGAGCCGGTCATTCTCCTCGGCCAGGGCGCGTCCCCGGCCCGCGATGCGCGTGGCCGCCTCCGCCACCTGTACGGCGCGCCGTGCCTGCAGCACCTCCACCGAGGCCGTGCGCTCCAGCTCCACCAGTCCCTGCTTCGCCACCTCCACGCCCGCGCGCGTCTGCCGCAGTTGGCCCTCACGCGCGCCGCCATCCCAGAAGGGCAGCACCAGGCTGGCGCCGATGTTCCACACCGGCACCGTCACGAAGCCCTCTTCCACGGTGAGGGCCAGGGTGGTGCTGGTCAGCGCGAGCGTCGGGGCATAACGCGCCTTCACTTCCGACACCTGCCGCTCGGCCAGCGTGCGCCGTGAGCGCGCCACCGCGATGTCCGCGCGCCGGTCGAGCGACTCCAGTTGCTGGCAGTCCCGCCGCGAGTGCTGGAGCAGGGTCTCCAACTGGACGCCCCGGGCCAGGCCCACGCCTCGAGGAATGCCCAGCACCAGTCCCAGTGTCTCACGGGCCTTGCGCAGGGACTCGTCACCCAGGACGACGAGGTTGCGCGCCGTCTCCGTGTCCTGCTGCACGCGCACGACGTCCAGCCGCGTGCCGGCGCCCAGCTCGAAGCGACGCTCCGTGAGGGCCAGCCGCTCCAGCGCGGTGCGGAGGTTGACGCGGTTGACCTCGGCCATCCGCTCCTGCGCGGCGACGAGCACCAGTGACTGGGCCAGCGCGCTGGTGAGCTGGCGCCGCGTCTCCGCCAGCGACAGGTTGGCGGTGCGCCGGGCCTCGCGCGCGGTGCCCAGCGCAATGATGGATGAGAGGCTGAACAGGGGCTGGGTGGCGTTCAGCAGTCCCAGGAAAGGCGGGCGGGTGAGGCCCGGGGACTGGGCGCCTCCGACGTCGCCGCCAATACCGCCTCCCACTCCGCCGCCACCGCCGCCACCACCCAGGAGCGGCGTCGCGTCGGGATTGAGCACGTTGTACTGGACGGAGACGGTGCCGGTGAGCGTGGGCAGCAACGCGGCCAGGGCGATTCGCTGCACGCCCGCCGCGGATTCCACCTGGGCCAGTGCGGTGTACAGGCGGGTGGAGCGCTGACGCAGCAGGTGCATCGCCTCGTCCCAGGTCGCCACCTGCATGTCGGCCGGGGGAATGGGCTTCAGCAGTGGGTCGGACACCGGGAACCGCGGTGGCTCGGGTGTCTCCGGGGAGAGGGCGGGAGCGCGGGCCGCGGGTGGCTCCATGCCCGCGTCGGTGCCGGGGCCCGCCTGGGCCAGCAGGAGACTGGAGGTGTGGGACAGCAGGGCTGCGAGCAGCAGGGCATTCATGGGAGCGCGCGCACAGGTAGGAAGCGCGTTGCCCAGCCACCACGGACGGCGGGGCTGCCCTGCGTCTGGTGGACAGAAAAAGGGACGGGGCTGCGTGTCAGTGCATGAAGAAGGGCAGGACAGGCAGTCCGTGGGGCAGGGCTGCTGTCATGCACGGCCTCCGGGGGCGATGCGACTGCACAAGCTTGGACAACAGCTCAGGACTCCGCGTCCCAGACGTAGTCGAAGCGCAGCATCCCCGTGAGGGTGCGTGCATCCGTCAGCACGCCCGCGAAGCCTCGCGCGTTGACGGACTCGCAGTCGAGGTTTGCGATCATGTCGAACGAGGGGCCCAGGATAGGCCAGCCGTTCGCCCGCGTGGTCGTACGGGTCGGTGTCCGGCCCGTCCTCCGCCGTCATCTCCAGTCGCAGGGCGGCAAGATGCAGACCTCACCGGGGCTGGTGCAGATGCCAAGGTGCTAGACAGGGCGCTCCGTGTCGCTGCATCACGGAACCCTCATGGATGGCGCATCCCTGCGCCCTTCCACCGCCGCCTTGGAGTCGGAATGAGAGTGGAAGAGTTTCGCCGTGCCCTCGACAAGCGGAGCGCCTCTCGTGGGCTGGAGGTGGTCTTCCACCCACCCGCTTCAACCGAGGCACTCCAGGCGCTCTCGGAGCGGCTTGGCGGACCGCTTCCATTCCAGGTCGAGCTCTTCTGGCGCGCGCATGATGGACTCGTCGTGCGGGAGCCCGCGCTGAGCGTCCTGCCCTGTGCGCAGTGGGTTCCGGTGGGTGGCTTCGTGCATTTCGCCACGTTCGACGGCCAGCATCGGCTGGGCTTCGACACCCGGAGCCGGAATGCCGCGGACCAGTGGGACATCGTCCATGTCGATACCGGAGACTGCGTGACGCTGACGATGGCCAGCTTCTGGTCCAACAAGGTGTTCGCGTGGGTGGACAAGCGCCGGCCCATCTGGGAGTCCCAGGGGGGCATGCCGCCGTGCGGCGCGAGTTGACGCTGAAGCGTCCAGGGAGCCAGTCTTCCGGTTGATGCTCAAGCTCCAGTGGCTCCAGGTCCACCAGTTTCGCTCCGTGAAGCCCGGGACGCGGTTGCTCTTCAGCCCGTCCCTCAACGTGCTGCTCGGAGAGAACGGCACCGGAAAGTCCACGCTGCTGGACCTCGCCGCCGCCGTGGTCAGCTCGGACTTCACGCCGCTGCGGCATGAGGCCTTCGACCTCGAATATGCACTGGCCGCGGACACCGGCCGCATCACCGTGCGCGTGCGCAACGTGCCCTCGGGCGCGGAAGGCACGAGCGGCCTGTCCATGGACATCACCGTGGCCCCGCGCGACATGGCCTGGCCGCTGGTCATCCACCGCGAGGGCCAGCAGCTCCGCGTCTCCCGCGAGGACGACACCGCCGACGTCGTGCATGAGCGCATTGCCCCCGAAGTCGGTGGCCGGCTCTGGCTCGTCCTGATGTCGGGCGGCATCGCCTGGGTGGAGAAGACGGGCGAGGGCACCGCCGCCGTCGAGCCGATGCTCGCCATGGCGCGCGAGGTCTCCGCGCAGGCCGACCTCCGCCGCTTCGACGAGGGGCTCGCCCACTTCGACCAGCTCTGGCGCGCCGAGCTGCGGCTCTCCCGTCGAACGGAGGGCGTGCTCGCCACGGGCACGGGCGTGGCCTCGGAGGACCTGCTCGATGGCCTGCGCAAGGTCGCCGCCACGCAGTGGGGCGCCGCCCGCTACGTGCTGTCCTCGGAGAGCGTCCCCTTCCTCCGTGACGCCGCCCGGCTCCTCGGCTTCGCGTCCGCGGAGGCGCTCCTGTCCCCGCTGGAGACCCAACCTCAGGGCAAATACGAAACGCTGTCCCTGGGAAACCTGGACCTCTGCTTCGTCACCGCCGCCGGCCAGCGCCTCTCCGCCCGTCAGCTCGGCTACGGACAGAAGCGCCTGGTGGCCTTCCTCCACTACTTGGCCCACGCCCGCGCCGTCGTCATCGCGGATGAGGTCGCGCACGCCTTCCACCCACGGCAGGTCCGCGCCATCCTCGAGCAGCTCGAACCCCGGCAGGCCCTGCTGACGAGCCAGAGCCCGGAGCTGCTCGATTGCCTCACCTTCGACTCGCCCGAGCAGGTGCGCTCCACCTTCGTGCGCTGCCGCCGCGAGGAGGACACCGGCCGCCTCGTCTGGGAGAACCTGTCCCCCGACGCCGCTGAGGACTTCTTCACCGCCTGGCGCGCCGAGCCCCGCCGCGTGGGCGAGCTGCTTCAAGCCAAGGGTCTCTGGTAGCCAGTCGCGTGGACCCCGAGGGCAGCGGGACGTCAGCCGGCCAACGGCTCCGCGAAGAGGTGTACCCGTCCGTGCGTGCCGCTCGCCTATCCTCACCAGCCGGGGAGGGTGCCGCGCATGCCGATGCTGACCGTCAACAGAACGGAGCTGTACTACGAGGACTCGGGTGGCACGGGCGTGCCCATCGTCTTCAGCCACGGCTTGCTGTGGAGCTGTCGCCTCTTCGATCCGCAGGTGGAAGCACTGTGCGGACGTTACCGCTGCATCGCCTATGACCACCGGGGCCAGGGCCAGAGCGTCGTGCCTCCGGCGCGCGTTATCGACATGGAGACGGTGTACCTGGACGCGGTGGCGCTCATCGAGCGGCTGGGCGTGGGGCCCTGTCACTTCGTGGGCCTGTCCATGGGCGGCTTCGTTGGCATGCGCATCGCCGCGCGGCGTCCGGACCTGCTGCGCTCACTGGTGCTGATGGAGACGTCCGCCGACCCGGAGCCCCTTCACAACGTGCCGCGCTACACGCTGCTCAACCTCACCGCGCGCCTGGCGGGCCTGCGCCCGGTGGCGGACCCGGTGATGCGCATCATGTTCGGCCGCAGCTTCATGACGGACCCCAACCGGGCCGAGGAGCGCAGCCGCTGGCGCACGCGCCTCATGGAGAACCGCCGCGACATCTGGCGCGCCGTCAACGGCGTCATCGAACGGCGCGGCGTGGCCCATGAAATCCCACACATCCGCGTGCCCACGCTCGTCGTCGTCGGCGCCGAGGACACGGCCACCGTCCCCGCCAAGGCGCAGCGCCTGCACCGGCTCATCCCCGGCTCACGCCTGGTGACCCTGCCGCGCGGAGGACACTCCTCCACCGTGGAGGAGCCCGCGCTCGTCAATGCCACCTTGGGAACATTCCTGGACGCGCAATCCGAGACGCGGACCTCCAGGGCGGTGTGATGGATTGCTGCCAGCGGGAACGCGAATCCCAGCTCAGCGTGACGTCTTCCTGCTGTCAGTCGCCCGCGTCACGGGCGAGAGGAGCTGGGCCCAGAAGCGCCGGGGAAACGGCTCTACGAGCCCGAGCGGATACTGCTCGGGCCCGGTGGGCCGGTGGTAGGTGCCGAAGAGCCAATCCGTCCACGGCGCGAGGTTGCCGAAGTTGTGTCGTGTGTGCCGTTCGCGCGCGTGGTGCCAGTGGTGTAGTTCGGGCGCGCCGAAGAGGAAGCCCAGGGGGCCCAGCGGCAGCCGGACGTTGGAGTGGATGAAGATGGCCCACATTCCGCGGAAGGCGATGAGCATCGCCAGCGTCCCGAGCGGAAAGCCCATCATCATCGCGGGGAGGTTCACCACCAACTGCGTGAGCAGTCCGTCCACGGGGTGCTCGCGGTGCGCGGCGAGCCAGTCGAGGTGCTCAGCGGAGTGGTGGACGGCGTGGAAGCGCCAGAGGAAGTCCACCTGGTGTGACAGTCGGTGGAAGCCGTAGACGAGCAGGTCGCAGAGCACCACCGCTTCGAGTGCCTGAAGCCACCAGGGCTGGCGTGCCACGGCGGCCTGGAACCCGGTCAGGACGTCCACCTGGCAGAGTTCCTTCACGTGGCTCAGCACGAGCAGCGCCAGCGGCGCGAGCACCAGGTACTGCGCCACGAAGTAGGCGAGGTCGGTGCGGAAGGCAGGGCGCAGCAGCGGCTGTCCCGGCCGCGCGGCCCAGGCCTTCTCCAACGGCCAGAAGACACACGCGAGCACCCCGAAGGAAATCGCGGCCCCTCCGCCTAGGACCTCCAGGCTCATCACGGCGTGGCCGGGGGCGCAGCGTCACCGTCATCGTGGGCGTGCAGGCCGCCCTCCGGCATGCCGAACAGCGGGCGGATCTTGGTCCCACCGAAGAAGGTTCCAGCCGCCGTCAGCACCACGAAAACCAGCAGGACGACCGCGAGGACCACCGTCACCGTACGAAGAACCTTGCTGCCTTGTGATTGCATGGACACGTGTACTCCCGTTGTCCGGGAGGCTACACCATGCGTGCCATTCGAACGCAAACGCACGACATCTCAGCGGCTGAGAACACATCCCGACCGCATCCGGCAGGCCGCCCAGCGCGTGCTGTAGGCGGGACGTCAGTACACGTAGGGCGTGCGCTTCGCCCAGCTCGTCTTGCCGTAGTGCTTGTGGAGATAGCGGAACGCCTCCCGTGCCTCGCGCGTGGCCTGTCCGCAGCCGCGCTTGCTGGCGCGGACCGCGCGGAACAGGGCGATGGGCGAGCGCGGGTCATCCGGGTGGGCCTGGGCCCAGGCCATGGCGACGCGGGCGAAGTAGGGCACCGAGTTGCCCGCGTCCTGGAGGGCCTTCCACTCCCGCGCCGCGTCCGGTGCGTCGGACGTGTCCTCGAAGTGCACGGAGGGCACGCTCGCGTCCGGCTTCGGGCCGCACCACCAGTTGCGGTGGTAGGACATGTCCATGGTGAGGCTGAGGTTGGGATGGGTGTTCGCCAGCCGGTCCTCGCCCGCGTGGAGCCGCGCGGAGACGGCGGGCAGTCCCATGAGGAGCAGTTGGGCCTCGAACTGACGCTCCTCGGGCGTGGGCTTGCCGGCGAGCGCCAGCAGCTCCGCCTTCGCCTTGGGCTCCGTCTCCGCCAGGCGCTTCGCCACGGCCTGAATCGTCGCGTCATCACCCGCGACGGTGGCGCGCGCGAAGGCGGTCCACATGAGCTGCCGTCGAAGGGCGGGAGGCAGGATGTTCCCTGCCGCCAGCTCACCCATGCGCTTCGCCGTCAGCCGGGGCTCCAGCATGGCCACGGCGCGCGGGCTGAAGAGACGGGGCCGTTCGGCCAGCGGCGTGGTGTAGGGCTCGGAGTAGCTGCTGCTCATTTCATAGTCGGCGATGATGTTGACGGCTTCCCGCATGGCCTCGTCCAGGTCTCTGGCCACCGCGAGCCGCTCCTCGCGCAGCAGGTTGTCCGTGGAGGGAAGGTCCCGGGTCAGCTCGGCGGGCACCGTCGCGAGCCGCGCCCGCGCCGCCTCCACCTCGCCTCGGCCATGCAAGAGCCGCGCGGCATGGTACGCCACCGTCAGGCCGGCGGGAGACGAGGGCGCGACCTTCGCGGAGGCGGCGAGCAGCTCCGGCACGCCTGGAGCGTCCGGCGTCGCCTTGCTCAGCGCGGCGACGAGCCACGGTATGTGCGCCGTCTTCTTCCAGCGGGCCAGGGCTCCGTCGTATTGCGCGCGGCGCTCCGCATCGGGCGCCGCGCTGTAGGGCGAGTCCTTCATGGCGTGGAGCCACGCCTGGAGCGCCTCGGCGGGCGCGGGGAGGCCCTCGCAGGTGCTCGCTTCCCGCAACATCAGGTCGAGGTCGCCCAGCTCCGGAGGCGAGGGCGGTGCCCGTCCCGGGCTCGAGCACGTGCGACAGCAGCTCACAGTGCCAGGTCTTGGGCCGCAGCCGGTAGCGCACCAGGCTCCGCAAGCCGCGCGCGGGCGCATGGACGCTCCGCAGCTCCGGGGAAGCGAGCACGCCATCGATCACCTGGTCCGCCTCGCTCAGCCGCGAGAGGAAGACGGCGTCTTCCCGCGACTCGAAGTGATACTCCCCCTTCTTCTCCATCAGCGCCTGCCGGACATGGGTGCGCGCCACGAGGTAGGCGGCGAGCGCCCGGTAGGGCGACTCCTGCGACGCAGCGAGCTTCTGGAACGAAGACAGGGCGCCGGGATAGTCGTCGCAGTAGAAGCGCGAGGCCGCCTCCTGGTAGGCGCGCTCGTCCCGCCGGCGGGCCTGCTGCTGCGCGCTCACGCCTTCATCCAGCCGCGGGTCGGGCTCCGGCAGGATGGCGCACGGGCCGAAGACAATGTCCTGGTTGCGCATCCACTCCTCCACCAGCGCGGGGTGCTTCTTCCATGCCTGGGCCAGGTCGGTGGCGGTGTTCGCGGCGCGCTGGAACGCGTCACCCTGGATGCGGGGGACCTGTGCGTATTGCACCTGCCGGGAATGCTCGGGCGAGGCTTCCGGGAGCTGAGGCGCCACCTGCTTCCGTACCGCCAGCCAGCGCTGGAATCCTGGTGTCAGGGAGAGGTGCTCCGGCAACGCCTGGTGCATGAGCTCCCAGCGCGTCACCAGGGGCTGTTGCTCCTCGGGCGTGGTGGGAATGCCCATCATCGTCCGGTAGGCGAACGCGAGGTAGGCGGAGCGCATCGAGCCATGCACCACGCCCAGCCGCCCGGCCGCGAAGGTGGAGAGCGGCCAGTCGGGATGGCTGCTGGTGACGAACACGGGCCCGGCGGAGTCGTAGGCACACGCCCGCGCTTCGGTGGGGGCGAGCAGGAACGCGAGGCCGCCGGTGACGGTGATGAGCAGCTTCTTCATGGATGGAGCTCCGCGACCGCGCGCGTGAACGCCTCGGGCGTCCAGGGGCGGGGGTTGAAGACATAGAGGGTGGAGACGCCAGGGGGCACGGCCTGCCACTCATCGAGCGCCAGCCCCACGCTGCCCCGGCAAGGGGCGGGCAGTCCGCGCGCGAAGCGGGCTCGCCACGTGGGAGCCTCCGGGCCCATGCGGAAGAGCTGGGGCACCACCTCATCCACGGGCGCGTGCGTCAGCCAGCTTCCGGGCGTGCACCATGAGGCGAGGCCGGTGATGGACAGCGCCATCGATGGGGGCAGCTTCTGACGGAGCGCCTGGAGCAGCGCGACGTAGGCGTCGTATTCGGACGCGCGGGCATCGAAGTCAATCTGGAGCGCCGTCAGCTCCGGAAGGCGCGCTAGCGAGGCGAGCCGGTCCGCCAGCGCGTGCAGTCGCTCGGGCGGGTACCGCGCGAGCGACGCGCCTGGATGGGCTTCCATCCGCACCGTGGCCTTCAAGGGTGTCCCGGGCGGAACGTGGAGCGGCTGCCGGCGCGGGTGTTCGCGCACCTCCGTCTCCGTGAGCGCGAGCGTGGCGCGCAGGAAGGCCACGCTGACCGGGCGCTCCGTCCGCGCGAGGAAGCGGAGGTCTTCCGGCCGCTCCCAGGCCCAGAGCACCACCCGTGGAGGCTCCGGCGGCGGCGTGGGCGTGCTGCACGACAGGAGCACGGCGAGGGTGGCCAGCAGGCCGCGCCGTGTCCGGGGTGCCACGAGGGGCGAAGGGAATGGGGGAAGCATCGTGGTCGTCGGGCCGCACTCGCGCGGTGGACCGGACTGTTTGCAACGCGCGTTCCGGGTGCGCGCCGCCTCAGGCCTGGGCCGCGCGCTTGTTCTGGGCGCGGCGCCGGAGCCAGTTGCGGAGGAAGGCCATCACCGCGGGGTGCTTTGACTCACGGAAGGCGTCTGGCGGGCCGTACTCCACGATGCGGCCTTCGTGCATCAGGGCCAGGTGGTCCGCCATGCCAAAGGCGGAGGCCACGTCCGGCGTAATCACCAGCGAGGTGGCACCGAGCTGCTGCTTGCCGGTGGTGATGATTTCATTCACCGCCGCGGTGGTGAGCGGATCCAGTCCGGCGGTGGGGTCGTCGTAGAGGAGAATCTTCGGCTGGAGGATGGTGGCGCGCGCGAAGCCCACGCGCTTCTGCATGCCGCCGGACAGCTCGCCCGGGAAGCGCTGCGTCGCGTGCGACAGGCCCACGCGCTCCAGCGTCTTGTTCACCGTCTCGGCGATTTCCGCCTCGGGCATGCGGGTGCGCTCACGCAGGGGGAAGGCCACGTTGTCGAACACGGTGAGCGAGTCGAAGAGGGCGTTCGCCTGGAAGAGGATGCCCTGCTTGCGGCGCATCTGGTCGAGCGCGGCCTCGTTCATCCGCGCGATGTCCTCGCCATCCACCAGGACGGTGCCCCGGTCCGGCCGCAAGAGGCCCATGATGTGCTTCATCAGCACCGTCTTGCCCGACCCGGACACGCCCATCAGCACGCAGGTGGTGCCCTCTGGCACTTCCAGGTTCACCCCCCGCAGCGCGTGCTGGTCTCCGAAGGACTTGTGGAGGTCCCGCACTTCGATGGCCAACTGGCGGGAGGACGGTGGGCTCGAGGGACTCATGGCCGCGCGAACATAGTGCGCGTCCGCCGCCTTCCGCCTCCAAGAAGCGGCTGCCTGGCGTGAGGAAGGGGCGCCCGGCCGCCCGGCTTCCATCCCGGTGTGGAATGGCGGTCAGAGGCGGGGCGGCCCCTCGCCACGGGGCTTGCCCTGGGAGCGGAGGGCGCGATGCTTCGAGGTTCGTGGGTGAGACGGAATGACACATGCGGCGTCCAGAGGCTGGGCGCCCGGGAGGCAAGGCGTTTGGCGACGGTGTCCCTGGAGGACGTGCGCAAGGTGTACCGGGGCGGCGTGACCGCGGTGAAGGGCGTGAGCCTGGACATCGCGGACGGCGAGTTCATCTCGCTGGTGGGCCCGTCGGGCTGCGGCAAGTCCACGACGCTGAACCTCATCGCCGGGCTGGAGGAGATGTCGGGCGGCACGCTGCGCATCGACGGCGCGGTGGTGAATGACATGTCACCGCGGGAGCGGGACATCGCCATGGTGTTCCAGAGCTACGCGCTCTACCCGCACCTGGACGTGGCGCGGAACCTCGCCTTCCCGCTGAAGGTGGCGGGGGTGGCGAAGGCGGACATCGACGCGCGTGTGCGCGAGGTGGCATCGCTGCTGGGGCTGGAGGGACTGCTGTCGCGCAAGCCGAAGGAGCTGTCGGGCGGCCAGCGGCAGCGCGTGGCATTGGGGCGCGCCCTGGTCCGCCGTCCCAAGGTGTTTCTCTTCGATGAGCCGCTGTCCAACCTGGACGCGGCGTTGCGCACGCAGATGCGGGGGGAAATCAAGAAGCTGCACGAGCAGCTCAAGGCCACCTTCGTCTACGTCACCCACGACCAGGCGGAGGCGATGACGCTGTCGGACCGCGTGGTGGTGATGAACCAGGGAGAGGTGCAGCAGGTGGCCCCGCCGCGCGAGCTGTACGACGCGCCGGCGAACCTGTTCGTGGCGGGCTTCTTCGGCGCGCCACGCATCAACCTGGTGAGGCCCCGGACGCTGGGGCTGCCGGACGCGGACGTGGTGTTGGGGCTTCGTCCGGAGCACCTGGAGGTGGGGCAGGGCACGCCGCCACCGGAGGCGCTGGAGGGCCACGTGTACCTGGTGGAGTCCATGGGCGCGGAGAGCTGGGTGACGGTGGACGTGGCCGGGGAGCGCATGGTGGCGCGCGCCGCCGGGGACTTCCGTGTGCCCACGGGCGCTCCGGTGTGGCTGCGGTATGACGCGGCGAAGCTGCGGCGCTTCGACGCGAAGTCGGGCCGGGCCCTGTAGCGGGCCTCAGGCGTAGACCTGTTCTCCCTCCAGGCTCATGTCGAGCCGGCGGTTGAGTTGGTCCAGCCGCTCATATCGCTCGCGCAGCAGGTCGCGATGGGCGCGCGGGTCCGCATGGGCCATCTCTTCCAAGAGCGCGCGCAGCGCTGTGTCCAGCGCTTGCTTCACGTCGCGCGCCTCCACTGCGGACAGTTCCAGCAACATGGTGCACCTCCTGTCTGGAACGTTAGGCACGCACCTGCCCATGTGGCCTTGATGCCTGCCTGGCGTACGCCAGGGCTGGCGGCCTGGCGCCTCGCGTTCTCCTGGAGGACATGCGGCTCGGCGGCCCCTGCGTTCGCGCGGTGGTGGAGCGGCGGGCCGTCGTCGCGAGCGCTCCACCGTGTGCGCCGTTGCAGGTGCGTCCCGTCGTGCCCGCTCGCACTGTTGTCTGGGAGTCCCGGACGGGCCGGGCACCCGAGCGCGAGGAGGCCGGAATGATTCGGACAGACGACGTACACGAAGGCATGACCGTGCGGACGGCGACAGGCCGTGTCATCGGGCGCGTGACGGGCATCGGGGACACGCACTTCGAACTGGAGCAGGGGCTGGTGCCCATTCCCCGGCGCGACTACCTGGTGGAGTTCTCCGACGTGGACTTCATCCGTGGCCACGACGTCTACCTGGTCAACGCGGACCATCCGCTCCTCGCGCTGGAGGTGGATGACGACGGCGGCGCGCTCCCGCCTCGCCATTCCGAGGGACTGGAGCGCGAGCCCGTGAATGTCGACGTGGAGTCTTGAGCCGCGAGAAAACGAGTGACGCAAGGCGTTGCACGTTCGCTCCGGCCCGCTCTGGACAGGTGGCCGGACAGGCCCCGAGTGCCGGGTAAGCGTCGGGAATCACTCAGGTTGGACCGCCCTGGAATGTCAGACGGTCAGTCTAGACATGACTGCTTCGACGGGCATTCCAGGTGGGGTCATGCAACGGTTTTCGGCATCATGTGTCACGGTCATCCTCTTCGCTGTCTCGTTCGCTTGCAGCGCGGGTCCGCGCGCGGAGGACGGGGGGAACGGGGCTGCGGAGCAGGGCCTGTTCTTGTCCACACCCCGCAAGCTCCTGCCCTTCGTGGTGATGGAGAGCGGACGTGTGCTGGCCTCGGGTGGGCATGACGGGAGCCGGACGCTGGGTAGCTGCGAGGTGTTCGAGCCGGAGACGGGCCGGTGGCGTGAGACGGGGGCGATGCACACGCGCCGGCGCAACCACGCCGCGGTGCGACTGACGGACGGCCGGGTGCTGGTGATGGGCGGCTCCAACGGCATGGCGATGGGCGCGCTTGCGGACGCGGAGGTGTATGCGCCGGACACCGGGACGTGGACGGAGGTGCGCCCCATGGGCGTGGCGCGCAATGACCCGGCCGCGGTGCTGCTGGCGGATGGGCGCGTGCTGGTGGCGGGTGGGACGGATGTGGACCAGCGGCCGCTGCGTTCGGCGGAGTTGTTCGACCCTGAGACGGGGATGTGGAGCGCCGCGTCGCCTCCGGGCTTCTCACGGGGTGGGGCCCAGACGGCGGTGGTGCTGGCCAACGGCAAGGCCCTGTTCGTGAGTGGCCTGCAGGCGGAGCTGTATGACCCGGTGACGGGACTCTGGGAGAAGGCGGGACTCACCGGTGGGGCGGCGGGCACGCACCGGCTGGCGCACTCGGTGACGTTGCTGCCGGATGGGCGCGTGTTGGTGGTGGGTGGAACCACGGCACGCGCGGCGGCCACGGCGGAGGTGTACTCGCTGGAGACGGGTGTGTGGACGCTGGTGGGCGCGCCCAAGGTGCCTCGTGAGCATCATGCGACGGTGGTGCTGCCGGATGGCGCGGTGCTGATGATGGGCGGCGAGCACTACACGACGGGGGCGCTCGCGTCGGTGGAGCGCTTCGATTTGAAGACGGAGACGTGGTCTTCCGCGCCCGCGCTGGACGAGCCGCGCGAGAAGCTGGGCGCCCTGGCGCTGGGAGATGGCGCGGTGCTGGTGATGGGCGGTGGCAACGAGGCGGCGGGCATGCTGTCCGAGAGCGAGCGCTATGTCCCGGATGTCTGTGTCATGGCGCCGTGTGCTGCGCGAGAGCTGGGGGGCGCCGAGGCCGTGATGGAGCTCTCCGTGGCCGGGCAGGTCGAGTGACGCGCGTCTCGCTGTGTGTGGGTGAGCACGGCGAGGCTCGAGGGTGCTGGGGGCGAACGGGCAGGCCGGCGTTGAGGGTGACTCCAGCGCTAGCGCCGGGTGAGATGGGGGCATGAACCCGTGGAAGGCGTCGCTGGTGGTGTGCGTGTGGCTCGTGGCGTGTGGTGGCTCGGAGGCACTGCAACTCTCCTACGCTGGCTGGTCGGAGCGCGTGGCGGCATCCGCGTGCGCGTATGAGGAACAGTGCGGAACCCTGACGGTGTCACGCGAGCAGTGCGAGGCGGACCGCGTCGCGGCCTACGCGGCGGTGGAGCCGGACCTGTCGCGAACCGAAAGTGGCGCGAAGGCGGGCTGCGTGCAGTGCATGCGCGCGCGCATCGATGAACTCGACGCGGTCACCGCGAGCGGCTGCCAGCAATCCATCGACGAAGCCCGCCTGCTCGCTGTGTGCGGCGTGGATGGCGCGGCCTGTGCGGGCGTGCCCTGACTCCGGCGATTTCACGGCTGCTCCCTGCGTTCCGGAGTCGCGGGCCTCTCGGGGCGTGAACCGCTGACGGCGTGCGGACTCCGCGCGCGCCGCGCGCTGGTGCGTGACAGACTGCGCGGCCATGCGCACTCGGACCCTGTTGCTTGCCCCGTTGCTGCTCTCCACTTCCTGCGCCACCGTCTCTCCGAAGGCACAGGCACCGGACGCCACCACCGCCGAGGCGAAGTCCCCGGCACCCGAGCGTCCCTTTGGCACCCTGCGCGAGCAGGCGAAGCGCCAGCAGGCATGGCTGGCCGAGCGCATGGAGAAGGCCCTGCCCCAGCTCATGCGCCAGTACGGCGTGGACATGTGGGTCATCCCCATGCGCGAGTACAACGAGGACCCTGTCTTCAAGGCGCTCGTCTCGCCAACGACGTTCGCCGCGCGCCGCCGGACCATCTACGTCTTCTTCGACCGAGGCCCGGAGCAAGGCGTGGAGCGGCTCGCGCTGGGAGGTGGCTCGCAGGGTGGCATCTACACGCCCCGCCGCGCGCAGCACCAGGTGGACGGCGGCGGTGTGAGTCGGCAGGCGGAGCTGTGGGGCCCCGAGCAGTGGCAGGTGCTCAAGCAGGTGGTGGAGGAGCGCCAGCCGAAGCGCATCGCCCTCAACGTGTCGCGCACCTTCGCCTTCGCGGACGGCCTCACCCATGGCGAATACGAGGGCATGGCGGAGGCGCTCGGCCCGGACTGGGTGAAGCGCTTCACCTCCGTGGATGGGCTGGCGGTGGACCTCCTCGCCTGGCGCAGCGCGGATGAGGCCCGCTTCTACGAAGAGCAGACGAAGCTCGCGTGGAACATCATCGAGACGGCCTTCTCCAACCAGGTCATCACCCCGGGCGTCACCACCACCCGTGACGTGGAGTGGTGGATGCGCCAGCGCCTGGCGGACCTGGGCCTGGAGACGTGGTTCCAGCCCTCGGTGGACATCCAGCGGCAAGGCGTCACCGAGCAGGAGCTGGGCGACGACCCCATCATCCAGCGCGGAGACGTGCTGCACTGCGACTACGGCGTCACCGCGCTGGGCCTCAACACGGACACCCAGCACATGGGCTACGTGCTGCGCGAGGGCGAGAAGGACGTCCCCGCGGGGCTGAAGGCCGCGCTGAAGACGTCCAACCGGCTGCAGGACATCGTCTTCGAGGAGCTGCGTCCCGGCCGCACGGGCAACGAAATCCTCCGCGCCTCCCGCGAGCGGATGCGCGCCGAGGGCATCGACGGCACCGTGTACTCGCATCCCATTGGTCTCCACGGTCACGGCGCCGGCCCCATGGTGGGCCTGTGGGACCGCCAGGAGGGCGTGCCCGGCAATGGAGACCACAAGGTGATTGCGAACCAGTGGTACTCCATCGAGCTGCAGGCCACGTCCGCGGTGCCGGAGTGGAACGGCCAGCGGGTGCGCTCGGCGCAGGAAGAGGACATCACCATCGACGCCGAGGGCCGCGTGCACTGGGGCTGGAAGCGCCAGACGGACTTCCACCTGGTGCGCTGACCACGGCGCAGGGATGCAGGGTGAGCGGCCTCACTCCGAGGTCGCTCGCGGAAAACCCTACTGGGGCCGCACGACGGTGAAGCCCGACAAGACCCAGGGGAACGCGTTTCCGTCGAGGAGGAACGTCGACAACGTCTCCCCGGAAATGAGTTGCTTGGGCTCCCAA
Source organism: Myxococcus sp. AB056 (assembly GCF_006547365.1). Lineage (NCBI taxonomy): Bacteria > Pseudomonadati > Myxococcota > Myxococcia > Myxococcales > Myxococcaceae > Myxococcus > Myxococcus sp. AB056. The sequence goes on from NZ_VHLB01000055.1 coordinate 46,581, forward strand.
GCTCCGGCGCGGCGCCTGCGGTAATAAGTCTTGTTGTCCTGGGAAAACGGATACTCGGTCCAGGCCAACCAAGGCTCGTTGTCGCGGTCCACGACGAGCCTGAGCGATGCATGCGTGCTGGTCTGGTTCAGGACTTCGATTGATTCGGGCGTGGACCAGTTGGATGACCAGGAGCGCAGCACCGCGGATGAGAATCGGATGGTGCTGACATTGGTCGTGGGGGTGATCTCGCTCCATGCGAGGGCGGCGCGGTTGTTGGGCTGAAACGCAAGCTCCACTCGATCCACGGATGTGTCCGCCGGGATGGGGATGGACGAGCCCACGGGAAACCATCTTCCGTTCTCGAACATGCTGACGTGAAGGTGGAGGGAGCCGGTATCAGCGGAGGTCTCCAGCCAGCTCACGAAGACCACGCTGTCGGCGGCGATGGCTGCCCGCCACGAAGGGGTGCGAGGCGCAGGGTTGGCACTGAGCGGCTCTCCCAGGGCGATCCATTCCGTGCCGTTCCACTCGATGACGCGCACTTCGGTTTCGTTCAGCTCAGGCATCTGTTCCAACGCGATGACGGGACGTCCCCTCCCGTTCAATGCCAGCTTGACCTGGGTGTTCTCGGATTGTGTGTCGTAGGGCGCCCCCATGCGTCGCCAGGCTGTTCCGTCGTAGCTCACCACGTGAATCTGGTCGAACCCGGTTTCTTCAACCTCTTCGCGCCAGGTGGCGACGAGGGTCTCCCTCGTTGCGGCAATCTGGAGGTTCAGGGCGCGCCGGGAGCGTGCATCCTCCGCCCGGAGTGGAGGGAGCTGCTGCCATGCATGACCATCCCACTGCGCGACGGCCGGTTCCTCCGTCTCCGATGCGCTGTCGGTGAAGCCGACGACGGGCATTGTTCCGCTAACGCCGCTTCCCAGCACGAGCGACATGGGGAGGACGGAGGAGTTCGTCGGGTCCAGGGGCTCCGTGGCGCGGGCGAAAGGCCAGTAGGTGGCGTTGTGGGTGAGGGAAAAGGCCGTCAGGCGCGGGTCGAGCAGGTTGCCGGCCCGGTCGGTCAGCGTTCGCTGGAGCAACACCGCATGGAGCGTGGTGGGAGGGCGGATCGGCGATGTCGGCATCAACTCGAGGACCGTTCCGTCCTCACTGAGGACCGCTCGATGGGCGACGGAGAACCCGTCCAGGTCGCGCAGTTGGGTGGGCGCGGACTGGAGTGAGCCCGGCAGCAGCGGCTCGGAGAAGACGAACGCCAGCGGCGACGTCATCGCCGGGTGGCTGAGGCTCGGGCGCCGGGAGACGATGGTGGGAGGCGTGCGGTCCACCTCTACGGAGGCGCTCTCCGCCTCGAAGTTCCGGTCCTCGCCCACGGCTCGGGCTACGAACGAGAAGCGGCCCTCGGCATGCGTGGCGCAGTCGATGACGTGTTGGTACGGCGCCTCCAGCGTCATGGGCTCCTGCGCGTTCGTGAGGAGCTCCACGCGCTCCGGCGTGCCACCTTCCACGGAGACGAAGAGCGTCCACTGTCCTTCCCGGCAGTACTCGGGACCTTCGGTCCGCACGGTGACGCGCAGCTCGGGAGGGGGTTCCTCTTTGCCGGGAGGAGGCGGCGGGACAGGCTCTGATTTCAGGCTGTCACAAGCGGTGGTTCCCAGTGCCACATAGAGCAACGGGAGCGCCCAGCGGGCACGGGTGCGGCGGGGAGTCATGAGGAGCCTCTCGGATGGCGTTTCGCGTGTCGTGCCTTGGACACGCGAACCCGCGAAGTTGGGACTCAGCGCGCGAAGCTGATTCCCAGACTGCCCCCGAGCGACAGCGCGGACGCGGTGCCCGCCTCCTCACGGACCCAGGTATGTCCCGCGTTCACGAGCAGCGACACTCCGAAGGGGCCGTGCACGGGCAGCCATGCGCCGCCCACCGCGCCCACCATGGGTTGCAGGGCGAGCGCCTTCTCTCCATTGCTGGGCTGCCATTGCTGGGACAGGGTGGCGCCCACCTCCACCGCGCCGTGGAGCCTCAGGCTCCGCCAGACGCGTGCGTCATGGCCCACGCCCAGCCGCAGCGTGTGGTCGTTCTGCCGGAGGTTCCCGGAAGGATGCCGTCCATGCCGCACGTCCACGCCTGCGGTCATGACGTTCGCCCAGGCCGCCGCCCACGTGTACTGGAGCGCGGCGGTGCCACCCATCATCGCTCCGAAGGACGGCACGAGCGGCCTGCCGACGCTGGGCCCCACGTGTATCCGCAACGTTGACGCCTGCTCGCCCTTGAGCGAGTTGACCTCCAGCCGCTGGGGGCGGAGCTGGGCCCGCGTGAGCTGCGCGCGCCCGGCGTCGGGCACCTGCACGCGCGCCGTCATCGCGGTGTGCTCGCCACGAGTGGTGACGATGTATCCACCCGCGGGAAGGGCGAGCGTGGCCGTGCCCGCGCCCTTGCGCAGGTTGCCCAGGAAGGGTTCTCCCGCCAGCGTGAACACGGTCCAGTCCCCGGGCTCGTCGATGGCGAGCGTCAGCAGCGACGAGGCCTGCGCGGGAGAGGAGAGGACGAGGTCCCCCTTCCCCTGGAGGTCGAAGTGGAAGCTGGGATGCTGCGCGCCCGCGCGGGACATCAGCGAGGACTCCACCGTTCGCGCGTAGGAATAGGTGTAGGCCTCCGCGAGCGTGACGCGGCCATCCCCGGACACGTCCGCCGCCCCGCGCAGCGCGGCGACCAGGTGGTGCGTGAAGACGGAGCCCCCGAGCGCGTCCGACTCCTGCGCGGCTTCATCCGCGGCGGAGGCGGTGATGATGACCCGTCCCGCCAGCTCCGGCCGCTCCACGCTCACCAGGACGCCGGGAATGGGCTTCAGCCCCTTGAGCCGCACCGCCTCGCCTGACTGGCACGAGTCCACCACCAGCAGCGCGACGCTCACCGGCGCGCGCTCGATGAACCGCACCAGCTCATGCAGGGGCAGGTTCGTGCCGGACAGGTGCAGCTCGCCCGCGTCCGCATGGCTGGAGACGTAGACGAAGAGCTGGTCTCCCTTCCGCGCCTGCGCCTGGAGGTGGCGCTCGAAGCGGGACACCGCCTGTCGCACCGTGTCCGCGTCATTGCCCAGGACGAGCACGGCATCCTCGCGCCGCACGCCGCCCACTTCGTACAGCACGTCCATCAGGGTGCGCGCGTCACGCTCCGCGTAACGCAGCACCGCGTCCGCGCTGGAGCCCCGGTTGTTGCCCACCGCCAGGGCGAACCGGCGCGGGCTGCCGTCCGCGACCGCTGCCGCCGGCTGCGCGGCCACCATCGCCGCCAGGAGCAGGGCGAGCGTCATGGACGGGCCTCGACCTGGAGCGCCACGGCCGCGTGCGCCACGCCCGGTGGGACGCCGGCGAGCGACAGACACGCGGCCGACATCGGCGCGGTGCGGCACTCCGGCTTCAGCGTGCCCAACCAATCCCGGACGGTGTCGAGCCGCAGCGGCGTCTCCGAGTACAGCGCGTGCACCACGAAGTCTCCTTGGGTGACCTGGAACAGTGGGGCGGGCTGCGCGGCGGCCAGCTCGCCGCTCTGACGTCCTTCGGGGGGCCACAGTGCCTCCACCTGTTTCCCGCTGTCCATGGCGACGACCAGCGCGTAGCGGTGCCCCCCGCTCCTCAGCCGGAGGGCCACCTCGTCTCCTTCCTGGAGCAGGGGATTGATTTCGCCGTCTTTCAGCCGGAGCAGCTCCACCTGGGGTGGCCCCTTGATCCGCATGCCCAGGAGCGGCTCCAGCGTCCCCGGACGGACGAAGGGGGCCTCAGGGGAGGGGTCCTCGGTAGCGGTCCCCGGGTCCACCGCCCGTGCTCCGCGGACCACAACCACGGTGGCCAACGTGGCCAGGGCGGGGACGAGCAGCCACCGGGTGAGCCAGGGGACGCGGGGCTTCCGTGGTGGGGCCGCCCGCTCCGACAGGACGCGAGCCCGGACGCGGGCGAAGTGGGGCCCGGCACGGACCTTCTCTGCGTGCGATTCCAGCAGCGCCAGCCGCTCACGGCAGGCGGCACAGGACTCCAGGTGTGGCGGTCTCATCCCGCCAGCGACCACCTCGTCCAAGACGAGGTCCGACAGGTGTTCACTCATCCGGCACCTCTTCGAATCCCCTCGGGCTCCCCCAGCGCGCGGGCCAGAGCGCTGATGCGCTGGACGTCGCGGACAATGGTCTTCCTCGAGAGCCCCAGGACCTGGGCAATCTCCTCCTGGGACATCCCGTCCAGGTAGTGCAGCGTCGCCACCGTGAGGGCGCGCTCGTCCAGCTCGCGCGCCAGCTTCATCAGGAAGTCCCGGCACTCGGTGGCGGCGAGCGCATCGACGGCGCCCTCGTGGCCGGCACCCTCCGGAGCGACGTCCCGCAGGGCCCGGGCGCGGAGCATGTTGAGGCTGACGTTGGTCGTCACCCGGTAGATGAACGTCATCGGCCGGGCCTCCCGCCGGAAGTCAGCGGCGGATTGGAGGACGCGGATGCAGGACTCCTGCACCGCGTCCCAGGCGTCTGCCTCGCGTTGAAGCAAGGCGAAGGCCCTCCGGTACATGCCAGGGGCATACCGGTCGTACAGGTCCTGGAGTTCCTGAGCGCTCAACCCTGGCGGCATCTTCGCCACCTTGGACACGGGGGCCGGGACAACTGGGACATTCCCCGTGCGAAAAGGTGCCGGGGCCCCAGGAGCCACCCCGCCTGCATCAGGGGGGCGTCGCCCCCGTCATGGACTGGAGCAGCGTCACCAGTGCGCGCTTCTCCTCGTTCGTCAGCTCCAGCGGAACGATGGTCACCGTCTTCTGACCCACGAAGCTGCCGGCCGCATCGCCGCCCTCGTTGTAGAAGTCGATGACCTCTTCCAGCGTGGCCTGGGCGCCGGTGTGCATGTACGGCGCTGTCAGGGCCACGTTGCGCAGCGAAGGCGTGCGGAACGCGCCTTCCAGCGTCGCCGGGTCCGCCTGGGTGCGCAGCGTCTGGAGCCGCGCCGCGATGGTGCCGGTGGGCGCGTCGCTGTAGCGACTGGCGGCGTTGAACTCCCAGTCCAGCAGCGGCGTCAGCGCGCTCCACTGCCCGCTCGCGCCCGGGCTGCTGTCCTGCACGCCGATGTTGTGGAACAGGTCGTCGGTGAGCGCCGGCCCCTTGTGGCAGACGATGCACTGGCCCTTGCGCAGGAACGTCTTCAGTCCCAGGTACGCCGGGTCCGCCTCCGCCTGGCCGGCCTCGGCCGCCGTGATGAAGCGCCGCACGTCCGTGTCGAAGGGCGCGTCGATGCGCACGAGCGTCCGCTGGTAGGCCGCCATCACCTTGCCCACGTTGGCCAGCAGCGCCGAGTCCGTCTCGTCCGCGGGCGTCTTGCCGAAGAGGGCCTGGTACTCCGTGGTGTACGACTCCACCGCGGTGAGCCGGGCGCGCACCACCTGCGCGTCCGCGTTCATCTCCACCGGGTTGAGCAGCGGCAGGATGGCCTGGCTCCAGAGCCGGTCCGCCCGTCCGTCCCACATGAACCAGCGGCTATAGGCCACGTTCAGCAGGGTGGGCGGGTTGCGCTCGGACAGGTGCCCGTCACAGCCCTTCGCCTTGGCGGTGGGCACCGTCAGGCCCTCGCCGCCATGGCAGCTCGCGCAGGACACCGTGCCGCAGCGTGACAGGCCGCCGTCGTGGAACAGCACGTCGCCCAGCGCCTCGGCGCGCGCGACCCCGTCCATCCGGTTGGTGCTGTCCTTCGGCGGCTGCCGCCCCAGGCTGTGGAGGCTGCGGAGCTGGTCCAGCTCGTCGAGGTTGGGGAACGGCTCTTCGGATTCACACGCCATGCCCGACCCGCCCAGGGCCAGGGCGAGCGTCACGGCGCGCAAGCGGTACAGATTCATCACCCAACTCGTCTTTCTGCGAAGGACCCGGGAAGCTTCGCGTCCCCTTCGACGCGAATCAATCCACAAGGGCCCCTTGCCCGCCGGACGAGTTCGTGCTGATGGCGTGACGCCGCTACGCCTGCCCCCTGGGGAGGGCGGGACGGGCGGCGTCACAGGCGTGCTTCAGAACTTCAGGCGCCGCAGCTCAGGGCGAAGTCGCGCGTGGCGGTGCCGTAGTCGCCCACCTTCACCGTGGAAGGCTCCGGGGTGATGGTCGGCGTGGCGCCCGTCTCGCACTTCAGGCCGCCGCCCGCCGCGAGCCCGACCTGGAGGTCGGTGTTGCTGGGCACGCCCGACACCGTGAAGGAGCAGCGGTTGCCGCGGCTCGGCTTCACCATCGTCCGGCCCAGCCCGTTGGTGGGCGCGTCCGGCGAGGCCACGATGACCTGGAGCTGCCCGCAAGCGTCATCGGCACGCAGCCCGCTCTCCGGCAGGCGGATGACGCCGGCGATGGTGGCGTTGCCCTCACGGCCACCGCCACCGCCCGTGGTGGCGCAACCGGAAGCGGCAAGGACCAGGGCGGCTACGGCAATGCGATACATGAAATCCTCAATTCTTGATGGTTGAGATGGCGGCAAGGTCGCCGTGCAAGCGGTCTACGATGCGCGCTCAAGACAATTGCGATGGGAATTCATTCCAGCCACCCCTCGCATTCTTCCCGGGGCCGGGATTTGAACAATTCCCCAGGACTTCCGGGTGGTTTTGAACGCCAGGTGTTTCCGGCGGAGCACGCCGCGTGACGCTCCATCAGATGGAATCATCGGTCGAATCAAACACAAACGCTTGACGCGTTTGGCTGTCACCTCGGTCCCAAAGACGGACACGCAAGTCCCGAATCCGGGCATGTCTGGTCTTGGCGCGCGGAGGTTCTTCCCACGTGACGGGCGGCCCAGCCTCCGCCGCGCGGTCTGCTGTCAGCGCTCCTGCGCACCCCCACGGTGAAGGGCAGGGAGAGGAGACGACACCATGTCGATACAAAAGCAGGAGCGCACGCCTTCGTGGACGGGACTGGGCGTGGGGACGGACCGCAAATCGTTTCTGGACGCAATATCCTCCCAGATTCCGGACTACGAGGCGGACAAGGCCGCCGAGGCGGTGTTCTGTGCGTTGTCGGAGCGCCTGTCCGGTTCGTGGGTGGCGCACCTGCGCGAGCAGCTCTCGCCGGACGTGCGCGAGCTGTTGCACGGGTGTCACAGGCACCGCGGCGAGGCGCCCGCGAAGCTGGACCGCGACGACTTCTACTTGATGGTAGCGAACCACCTGAACGCGGAACCGGAGAACGTGCGGCTGGTGCTCCACGGCGTGTTCTCCGCGCTCCACGCCCAAATCACCGAAGGGGAGGCGAAGAAGCTGGAGCAGCAGCTCCCCGCCTGGCTCCAGGGGACGTGGGCCGCCGCGCGGATGCACGTCGACCGGCCCTACTGAGGCCGTGCAAGGGGCGGGGCACCCGGGGGAGAAGGCCCCGGACGCTTCCGCCGCCGTCAGTAGGTTCCGCCCAGCGAGAGCATCGCCGAGTAGCGGCCGTCCAGCGCGCCGGGAGCCCGGCCGCCTGGGGCGAAGTCCTGGTCGAACAGGAAGTTGTAGTTCACCCGGGCGTCGGCGGTGATGAGGTTGCCCATCTGGTAGCGCAGGCCCGCGCCGGCGGGCACGTAGCCGCTGGTGTCATCGGAGAAGCCGCGGATGGCGCCCCGGGCGTCGTTGCGGACGTTGTAGCGGTCCAGGCCGATGCCCGTCAGGACGTAGGGCTGGAGCCGGGTGTCGGTGAAGCTGCCCACGATGACGGCCTGGCCGGCGTTGCGGACGATATCCGGTCCGCCCTCGCCGTCGTCGAGCAGCCCCATGCGGCTGTCGATGTCGCTCAGGCCGCCGCTGTAGCCCAGCTCGACGGCGAAGAAGGCGTGCGGCCGGTAGCCCAGCGCGGCGCCATAGGAGAAGCCCGGCGTGACCTCCGGGGCGAGCTGACCGGTGTAGCCCTCCAGGCCGCCGCCCAGTTGGGCATAGATGCCGGTGTCGGCCCGCTTCCGCCCGCTGTCGTTGAACTCCACCGCCTCCGCGGACCGGATGCGCGGCTCCGCGATGGGGCGGTCCTCCGCCTGGGCCAGCGCGGCGCCGCCCCAGAGCGCCGCCGCGCACAGCGCGCCACGTACGAATGCCTTCATGACGGACTCCTTGGTTCGCGTCCGAAAGGCAACGTGGTCCGCGCGGAAGGGCCTGGCAATCAGGCCCACGCGGGCCGTGGGGCACCTGGTGCGGCTGTCCTTCCCACCCCTCAGGGCAGCTGGGTGAGGACCTCCAGCGCGCCGCGGGCCTGCACCAGCCCATGGCCAAAGTCCTCGTCATGGCCGGAAGGCCCCAGGTCCTTCGCCGAGGACAACAGGGCGTGTTTGACCTGGTCCGGCGTGGCGGAGGGACGGGCGCTGAAGAGCAGCGCGGCCACGCCGCTCACGTAGGGCGCGGCCATGGACGTGCCGGACATATAGGCGTAGTCCGCCGGGCTCATGCTGATGCGGGCCAGCTCTCCCAGCATCCGGTGCAGCACGGTGCCGCCCGCCTGGGTGATGGTGACGGCGGGCACCCACTGCCCTCGCCGAGGCATGGCGAGGATGTCCACGCCGCCCTCCCAGCTCGAGTTGCCGAAGATGACGGCGCGCGCGCCCTGCTTCATCACGTTGACCATGGCCATGTCGGTGGGCACCTCGCCGTGCCGCACGTACGCGACGAAGCCGCTGCACGTGCTGCCCTTGCACGAGTCCAGCGTCGCGCCGCCTCCGCAATCCACCAGCTTGCCCCACTTGTTCTCGATGGGGGCATACAGCAGTGAGCGCGACAGCGGCCGGGTGTCCCGCACGTCCACCGTGGAGAACGCGCCCTGTCCGCGCGGGAAGGTGGACAGCACGTCCACGCCCGGGGCCACCAGCGCCAGCTGGCTTCCGCCGGAGGAGAAGGCGGCCCGTTGGTCCAGGGAGTCCACCGCGCCCACCGCCAGCACGTGCGGGTCCGACGCGGGGTAGTCCACCCGCTGGGCGTTGCTGTTCCCCGACGCGGCCACCACCAGGATGCCCTGCGCGTGGGCCGCCGCGAAGACCTCGAACGTCGTCTTGGTGGGTACGCCGCCGCCCAGCGACAGGGAGATGACCTTGGCGCCCTGCTCCGCGCAGTACTCCACCGCCGCCAGGACGAAGCTCATGTGCGTGCGGCCGTGGATGTCCAGCACCCGGGTGATGATCAGCTCCACGCCCGGTGCCACGCCCATCACCCCGGTGTCCGAAAGCTGGGGCGAGCCGCGCCCGCCGTTGCCTGGCCGCGCCGCGATGATGCCCGCCACGTGCGTGCCGTGGCCGGTGCCCCAGCCGTGGCCGCTGCTGAAGTCGGACGGGTCGTCATCGTCCTCCAGCAGGTCGCGGCCGGCGACCACCGCGTCGCGCAGCTCCGGGTGCTCCAAATCCAAGCCGCTGTCGATGACACACAGCCGCACGCCCGCGCCTGTGGGCCGGTCCGGGTCCGGCAGTCCGTCCCCATCCACGTCCCACACCTCGTGCGCCTGGACCTTGCGCAGCCCGGGAGTGAACTCGCGCGGCGTGGCGCCCCGCGCCACCGAGGCCAGGACGGGATGAATCGGCGCGGTGGCGGGGGCCAGGGCGCGCCACTCCTGGTCCTGCTCGATGCTCTCCACTGTCGGGTCTTCGGCCAGGAGCGCGCGCTGCTCCTGGAGCGACATGCGCGCCGCCACCGCGGGCGTGGAGCGGAAGGTGGCTGTCACCTGTCCACCCACTTGATGCACGCGGGCGGTGGCCATCACCCCCTGATTTCGATAACGGATGATGACCCGCTGCCGGCCGTCGTCATCCGTCAAGGGGGCCCGGACGTGCCGTGTCTCCACGGGTTCGGACAGGGAGCCCGCGATGATGTTCGGGCAGACCTGACTCTGGGCTCCCTTGTCTGAGGAGTCGTCCGGCCCACATGCCGCGAGTGCCAACAGCCCCATGAGTCCCCACCGCTTCATGAGCCGCTCCTTCTCGAACGGCACCCGGCGGAGACACCGGGCGCGCATTCCCCAGGGAGCGCATTTCGTGAAAGCGTGGCAACGGACTGGGGGGCGCCCCCCTGCCTGAGGTGCGGCGGTGCACACCGCATGTGTTGAGCGGCGGATGGGGACCCCACATCAGGGTTGCCTTCACGCACGCACCCGGCATTCGCCGCGCTCCTGAACACCCACCCTGCCCGACGGGTACGCGGCGGGCGCACTGTCGGAGGGCGAGTTTCCGTCCAAGGCCCTGGCGGTGTCAGACGGAAGGAAGTTGCCCGCTTCTTGATTCCGTCCGCTTTCGGGTGCTTCGCTGCCGCCAGACGCCATGAGTACCGTCCCTACAGAGTCCTCCCGCTTCCTCGGGCGCTATGAGCTCGTCCACCCCCTGGGCCAGGGGGGCATGGGGGAGGTGTACCTGGCGAAAATCAGCGGCGCGGCCGGCTTCGAGAAGCCGTGCATCGTGAAGACGATTCTGCCGGCGCTGCTGAAGGACCGTCAGTTCCTGGACCGGTTCCACCACGAGGCCAAGGTGCTGGTGCACCTGGTGCACTCGTCCATTGCCCAGGTCTACGACATGGGTGAGGCGGACGGCACGTACTTCATGGCGTTGGAGTACGTGGCCGGCGTGGACCTGGCCTACCTGTTGGAGCAGGCGCGCTCGCAGGGCGTGGCGGTGCCGGTGCCGGTGGCGTTGTTCCTCGGCCAGCGCATCGCGGAGGGCCTGGGCTACGCGCACCGCAAGACGGGGCCGGACGGCTCGCCGCTGGGCATCGTCCACCGCGACGTGTCCCCGCACAACGTCATGGTGTCCTACGAGGGCGAGGTGAAGGTCATCGACTTCGGCCTCGCCAAGTCCGCGGCGCGCAGCAAGTACACGCTGCCGTCCACGGTGATGGGGAAGCTGGGGTACATGTCCCCCGAGCAGGTGCGCGCCGAGCCCCTGGACCACCGCAGCGACATCTATTCGTGTGGCGTCGTGGTGTGGGAGATGCTGGCTGGCCGCTCGCTCATCCCCCACGGGACGGTGGGCGAGATGATGGCGGCCATGTCGCAGCCGGTGGTGCCGTCGCTGAGCGAGCTGCGGCCGGACGTGGACGCCGCGTTGGACGCCGTCGTGCGCCGCGCGCTGGCGACCCGCCCGGACGACCGCTACATGCGTTCGGACGAGCTGGCGCGCGCGCTCAACACGGAGTTGGTGCGCTCGGGAACCGCGATGGGCGCCGAGGAGGTGGGTCACTTCGTGCGCGCGCTGTGCCCGGAGGCGTTCGACGCCCAGCGCAAGCTCATCTCCAAGGTGTCTTCGTCCTCCAACCACCGCCGCACGCCCGCGCCGGGTTATGGCACCGGGCCGCAGCCGGCCGTGGGCTTCGAGCCCACGCTGATGCGCGGCCCGGCGGCGCAGCCCGGGTTCGGCTCGGGAGGCGTGGCCCGTCCCGGCGCCATCTATGCGGACGGCGATGACCTGGGCACCGGGAGCACCACGGTGCGGCCGCCTCCCGACGTCGTGGTGGCTCCGGGTGGCGAGCCCGCCGCGTCCCAGTCCGTCGTCGCGCCCACCGTCGTGTCCGCGCCGGCGCTGGAGGAACGGGCGGCCCGGAAGCGGCCGGTGGGGCTCTATGCCGCCATCGCCGTGTTGCTGGTGATTGCCACCTCCGCCGTCACCGCGCTCGTCGTCCAGTCGTCGGGCGTGGCGCCGGTGGCCACCGGGTCCGTAGCCGGTGCTTCAGGACAGGTCGCGTCGCCCCCGGCTTCGGACGAGAGGGTGGAGACGCCCGTCGCCGCCGCGCGGCAGGGGGCGAGCACGGAAGCAGCACCCTTGTCCGACGCGGGCACGGGCGCTGACGCCGGTGCGGCAGTGGTGGCCGCGAGCGGGCCGGGTGCCGCAGAGGTGGCGTCCGCGCCGTCCTCGGTGCGCACCGAGGAGGACAAGGCGGAGCCCGAGCGGGCTCGGACGCCCCGCCCCGCGTCGGTGAAGACGTCCGCGAAGAAGCCGGCGGTCCCCGCCGAGCCCGCCGTCGTCTATGCCACGCCGGCGAAGGTGCTCCCGATTCAGAGCGCGAACGGGCGCTACTATGTCGACCGGAGCATCATCGGGCGGGGTTTCCTCCCGGGTGTGGAGATGGACGTGCTGGGGCCGTTGAAGAACGGCAAGCGCGAGGTGCTGGGGCGGGCCCGGGTGGTGCGGCCGGGACGCGGCGTCGTGATGCGAGCCACGCGGGCGTTCATCGAACTGGATGACCGTGCCCTGGCGGCTTCGGAGGACCTCTTCGTGGCGGCGCCTGGACGGGATGACGCCCCCGCCGACGCGTCGGCGACCGAGGAGTCCCAGGCGCAGCCCGCCGAGCCCGACACGGGCGAGGTGGAGGCCGTCGTGGCCGCGGCCCCCGCGAAGCGCACGCTGCGCGGCCACGCGAGCGAGCAGGGCGGGGTGGGCGGCTTCCTGGACCCGGGTGTGGAGGTCCAGAACCACGAGTCCATCGACTGGACGGACTGCTACGTGGTGAAGGACATCCGCAAAGCGGCGTGGCTGGGCGTCGTGAAGGCCGGGGAGCGGAAGACGGCCAGCCGTTTCCGCCACAACCCGAACTTCGACGTGGGCTCCGGCTACTTGGGCGTCATCTGCAAGGAAGGCGAGCTGCGGGTGAAGGCGCGCTGAGGCGCTCCGCGCCGTGACGGACGCGGAAGGCTCACGGCCCCAGCCGCGCGCCGGCGACGGGGCAGTCGGCGACGAGCGTCTTCACCTCGGCGTCCCCACTCCGGGCGTTGCGCACCGCGCGGTCCAGGGACGTGCGGCACTGCCACGTCACCTCGCGCGTGCCGTGGCAGCAGTGCCAGCCCGTCAGCGTGCGGCCCAGGTACTGGAGCATCTCCGCCTTGGTGGGGGTGACGAGCAGCCACACCGCGCCCGCCAGCACCGCCAGCCAGGGCAGTTGGAGCGCCACGCCCTTGAGGCGAGGGCCCGCGCCGGGAACGACGGGCTCCGCGTGGAGCCCGAGCAGCGTGTCCAGGGGACGGCGCAACAGCACCCCGTTCAGCAGCAGGTCCAGCGGCGTGGTGAAGGCGCGGGCCAGGCCGCGGAGCAACCCGGGCGTGTGCTCCGCGTGCACCAGCTTCACTCCGGCCACCTGTCGCCAGAAGGTCCGGCCCGTCAACCCGCCCACGGCGGACGCGGTGAGCCACGCCAGGGCCATGGCCAGGGGCATCGATAGTGGGGTGCGGTCCTGCTCCAGCGCGCGTAACGCGCCCCAGCCCACGAGGACGGACGTCCCCAGGTCCAGCACATCCGCCACCCACAGGTGCCACTGGTACCGCGCCTGCGTGGTCACCTGGTCCGTCGCAAACAACGACCCGTTGCTCATCCACCCTCTTTTCGGCGCACGGAGCATAGACCGGACGGGAGGACGTGCGCCTCATGGCTCCGCTGGGTTCGACCGGGGGACACCCGGGGTGTCGCATTCCCGCAGTGGCGCGGTGGGGGCGTGGCTCGCATCTTCACCCCTGCGCGACGCGTCGGAGGCCTCCGCCACCACCGGGGCCTCCTCGCCGGGCGCGCAATGGCCAAGGCCATGGCGGAGCCGGGGGTGCGGTTCCCGGCTCCACAGGTGGTGGCGGACGCGGCGGCAGCGGCGGGGGGAAGTCGGTGGGGCTGTACAGGGGG